>VXZF01000232.1 GCA_009845645.1 Gemmatimonadota bacterium
CGTAGAGGATGCCCAGCGCCGCGCCGACCAAGTCCCAAAAGTAGAGAACTTGGCTTTGTTGGTAACGCGCTCGGAAGGCGAGAGCGAGAAATGCACCGGCGGCGATGAAGGGGAGGCCGGCAATGCCGACCAGCAGCAGGAGCGGCATTCGAGGAAACTGCGCTACAGCAAACGCACCGCAGATCATGCTGACGCCACAACCAGCCGCCCAATAACCCAAGTGCCAGTGCAGCCGCTCTTCCTGCACATTCAGCACTGCACTCAGCGCAGCCCCAAGCCCCAAGCCGCACACCGCCCCTGAAACCACTAAGAACGTGTAGTGATAGTGCTGCAAAAAAGAGAACAGCCGGACGAGGCCGATCTCATAGCCGATGACGGCCGCGGCTATCAGCCCCACGCCGAGCTGTAGCCGCCGCTCAGCGCTCACCTTGAGCCTCGCGCTGACGTAGCCTAGCCAGCATCTGCTGCGCCTTGCGGTGTTCGGGGTCGGCTTCGATTGCTTGAGTAAACGCCGCCACTGCACGCTCCTCCTCACCGGCCAACAGGTACGCGTTGCCCAAGTTGTAGTGGGCGCGGGCGTAGTGGGGGTCGCGGCGCAACACCTCTTGGTACGCAGCAATGGCCAGCCCCAACGCTCGACGGCGGAGGTAGATGTTGCCCAAGTTGTTGCGGGCGTCGAGATGCCCCGGTGCCACGGCCAAGGCCGCTTGGTACGCTTGGCTAGCCGCCTCGTAGCGGCCAATCCGCGCATAGACCGCACCCAACTTGTAATACGCATCCGCGTCGTTGGGGTTGAGCACCACGGCCGTCTTGTAGGCCAGCAACTTTTGGTGCTCCTGCTGCAACGAGTGGAAATAGTCGAGAAGCTTGCGGCCACGCACGGCCTCACCGCGCCGCAACAACGCCTGGCCCAAGTGATAGTACACTTCCTCGCGATCCGGGTCCGCCTCTAAGGCCCGCTGCAAAAGCGGTATAGCTTCGGCGTCCGCATTCTCTTGCAAAAGTAAGATGCCCAGCCGCCCCAAGAGCGCGGCGCTGTTCGGAGCGTGTTCAAGCCCCTGCTGCAGAGCGGCGCGAGCGGCATCCGCATCCTCACGCGTCATCCAGATTTGGGCCGTCAGCTCATGTGCTTCAGCGCGCGTGGGCTGCGCTTGTACCACGCTGGCGAGCTGCGCTAGCGCATCTTCGTATTGCGCTTGGGCAAAGTAGATCCGCGCCAATTGCAACATGAGCTCCACTTCGTCAGGCAGAGCCGCGAGACCCCGGCGCAAAACGTCTATGGCCGGGCCGTAATCAGTCTGCCGCGCGTGCAAGCCGGCTAAGTTGAAATAGGCTTGGAGATAACGCGGCGACAGCGCGATAGCGCGCTCGTAGAATGGCACGGCCGCGGCCAAACGCTGTTGGCTAAGGTGGATGTTGCCCAGCACGTAGTGCGGCTCAGCTAGGGTACTGTCGAGTGCAATCGCCTGCCTCAACGCAGCGACCGCTTGCTCTAGCGCCCCTCGGTCGGCGTAGAGCTTCCCCAAGCCCACGTAGGCTTGAGCCGCGTCCGCGTCGAGTTGTAAGGCGCGACGATAAGCCGCCTCCGCCTCGCCGTACGCACGCTCGCGCGCAAGCGCTGCGGCTAGCTCGATGTGGACGCCGGCTACTTCCGGCTGGATGCGGGCCGCAGTACGCAACTCGGACAACGGGGTGGCGGGCGGCAGCGGGGCGCGCGTCTTTTCCGGCAGGACTAAGGGTGCTTCCCGCCAAGATTGCTCCAGATCCTCGGCATCGCGGCCTTGGGGTGCAGCCTGCGCAATGGCTGCGTCAGCCGCCTCTTGCGGCATGCCCACATCCGGCTCGACGACCCGCAATACTTGTCCGGCGCGCACGCCCGTTAAAACTTGGCGAATGCCCGACGGCCACGCGATCTCCACCTGCTCGGCCTCCTCGCTCGACCCCAACCCAAAGAACATCCGCGCATCGTTTTGCGACAGATAGCTCGCCGCACTGCGCTTTTCCGCCACCAGCGTCCGACTGTCCACATGCACCATCACGCGGGCACCGTAGCCATCTCGGTTGCTCGTCCGCCCCTCTAGCGCCAGCGCCAAGTAATGCCCCGCTTGGGTATCGTTGCGCCAAAGCAGGGCCCGCTGCCCAGTGTTGACCAAGAAAATATCTAAGTCGCCGTCGTTGTCGTAATCGGCCACAGCCGAGCCGCGCCCGACTAAATCCCGCGTCGGCGCGTCCACTCCAGCAGCCATACTCACGTCGGTAAAGCGACCTTGACCGTCGTTGAGGTACAACTGATCGCTCTGGCCGTACGCGGCCTGTGGGTCAAACTGGTCGATGTCTTCGTCGATGTGGCCATTGGCCACGTAGAGATCGGGATCGCCGTCGTTGTCGGCGTCGAGGAAATTGATGCCAAAGGCCAGCTTGTCCAAACTGTTGGCGGCGATACCCACGGCCAGCGATTCGTCGGCAAACATCCCGCCGCCCGCGTTGCGGTACAGAGTGTTGCTCTCCCACTGGAAATTGGTCATCACCAAGTCGAGGTGACCATCGCCATCGCCATCGGCCACATCCACGCCCATTGTCCCCTCGGGCTTGCCGCCGATGTTGTACGCTACGCCGGCCACCAGTCCCACTTCGGCAAAGCTGCCGCCGTCGTTGCGCCAGAGAAAATTCGGCGTGGCGTCATTGCCCTGAAACAAATCGGGATCGCCGTCGAGATCGTAGTCGAAAAACACCGCGCCCAACTCGCGGCCTTCGCGCATGAGCAGCCCAACCGCGTCTGTCACATCCACAAAGCGACCACCGTCATTGCGCCAGAGCGCGTTCCGCTCCCCTGGGTATTCGGTGGGGGCCAAGTGCCGCCGCGGCCAGCGCAGTGTTCCCTCCTCACTCAGCTCGCCGCGCTCAAATTCGTAGTGCAAGTAATTCGCCACGTACAGGTCTAAATCACCGTCTCGATCGTAATCGGCAAATGACGAGCCAGTTGACCATCGCTCGTCCGCCCCGATCCCGACCGCAGCCGTCACATCCGCAAAGATCCAAGCCTGCGCCGCTCCCTCGTTGCGATAGAGCCGGTTGCGACCAAAGTTGGCGACGAAGAGGTCGGTATCCCCGTCGTTGTCGTAGTCCCCGGCCGACGCACCCATGCCGTAGCCCGCGTCCGCCACCCCGAGGTTTTCGCCGACCTCGGTAAAGTGCCCGCCGTCGTTGCGATACAGTGCATTTTGCGGCGGCACCGCCGAGACATACCCAGGCAAATCCGCCCCATTCACCACATACAAATCCATCCACCCGTCGCGGTTGTAATCGAAAAACGCCGCTCCAGAACCAATCGTCTCCACCCCGTATTTGCGCCCGGAGCGGCCGCTGGTATGCACAAAATCGATTCCTGCTTCCGCGGTCACATCGACAAAGCGCACGATGAGCGCGGACGGCGGATCGCTCACAGCACAGCCGCACACTAAGGCGACGATGCACGTTAAAAGTCTGCGTGGGATCATTTTGATTGATGCAGAATTACTTCCTGCCTACAATAACATAACTAGCACTTCGCAAATTTACACCGCACTATATATTTATTAGGATAAATAATAATTTCCACTAGGAGGCCTTCTTGTTGCATCGTTTTCTCTCGTCGTTCACTATTCTACTC
>VXZF01000519.1 GCA_009845645.1 Gemmatimonadota bacterium
CCCAAAATAAACCCCAAAAACAAAGGCCGTAGCTGCCGGTAAAGCGTCACGCCCCCGTATTTGAGCACCAACGCCTTCAAGACCCAGCCGATAAAAATGCTGAACCACGTCCAGATGATCGTCAGGGTCGCGCCGATGGGGAAACCGAGGTAATGCACCGGCCACCAGAGGAAGTGGTGCCGGGCGTACATCAACAGCCCCATGATCGCCGCGCCAATTCCCGCGAACATGAAGCGCGGCCCGATCTCGCCAAAGTCGTTTAAGGGGTGCCTCGGATTGGCGATCTTGTAGGCCGAGTCGCCGTGAACAATCTCGCCGAAGCGATTGTAGAACCACCAGTCTAAATTGATGCCCCCGTACTGGTACCCCATCCACACCACCATCCAAATTGACCCAGCCAAGCCGACCGCAATCGAGAGCATCAGTGCCCAAAACAGCGGCCGTCCTCGCACTTGACCAATATCGGCCAGCTTGAGTCCATTGATCGCCGAGGCCATCACCATAGTCCGCAGATCGCCCGCCCAACTAAAAGTCATCCCCAAGCTCACCAACCCCGACGGACCAATCGCCTCCGTGCCCACCGCGTCGATCACAAATGGCTGGGCCGTCATCTGCGCCCGCGCAAAACCTAACCCACCCTCGGCGACAATCCGCGTCAGCCCGTAAAAGATGCAGAAGGCGACGAAGAGAAAAAACAGCGCGACCCACCAAGGCACACCTGATAGGATCAGCCAGCCGGTGGCGTACGCGGTGGCCAAAACCAAGACGATGATTGCCGCCCGATACGAGAGGATCTCTTGCGAATCGTCTAGCTCTCCCTCGTTGTACAGAGCCTTGCGCCAGACCCGCCGCAGATAGCTACGGCTGTTCCACAAGCCGTAGAGCACCAGCACCAGCATGGCTCCCATCCCCTCGTAGGACACCGACATCGAGCCTTCCATAAACAGATCGCGGCGACCGGGCAGCGAATAGCCGAGGACGTTCTCAGTGGTGATCTGCGCTTTGGTCAACAAGTGGAAGAGCCAGATGCTCAACCCCACGTCTAAGCTCAAAAAGTACGCCAGCCCCAGCGCCACAAAGTTCACGTTGGTCGTCAGATGCAGTGCGTGGTTAAACAGCGAGATGCTATTGCGCAACTGCACTTCGGGGATAAAGGGGAAATAGTGGTTTAAGGCATTGGTGCTGTACAGCAAAAAGGGTAGTGCGAAGCCGATCCACAAAAGCGGCCTTTTGAACAGCGGCCCGACGATGGACCCGCTCTTGCCTTCTTCAGTCAGGTCGATGGGTAGCTGCAGCAGCGGAAAGGTCAAGCGGTCGTAGTCAACCCATTGGCGGCGGACGATCGACGCGATGGCGATCATCATCAGGTAAATCGCCATAATAAACGACACCCAAGCCGCAAGCGGCACCAGCCAGTGTTCCCAAGGGATGGGTTGCCCCTTGGGCAGGCCCTCGAAGAAGTACTTGATCGCGTCTGGGTCCTGCGGCACCATCCACTCGCGGACGTAGGGATGCAACAGATCTGACCAGTTGTTCTCGGGGGTGGCATAGTAGTAGATATTGGGCAACATCGCGATCAAGTTGCCCGTAAATCCCCACGTGGGGATCGCCGAACCGATGATCATCATCGCGTAGATGATGATCAACTCGGAGCGGTTAAAACCCCAAGAACGGCGCATCAGCTTGAGCGCGGGATTGATAAAAGCCACCACCAAGAAGAACAGGAAAACCGCTCCGGCAGTGATGTAATCGGAGGACATGCCAGCGGTGGCCATCGCCAGCCGGGCATAGGCGAAGAACATGTTGATCGCCAGTGAGAGCAACGCACCCACAGCGAACGAGCGATAGGTAAAATTACCGGGCATTAGGGCATGTTAGGATATTATCTATTTCGGCGCAAACTCACGGCGGTTTGTGGCCGGGCAAGCCGCATTCTATACTTAGCGCACCCTCATTCACACCAAAGGATACCCTATGACAGCGCTCAAAGTCGGCATCATTGGCCTCGGCGGCATCGCCCGCTCCCACTGCGATTCAATCGCCCATCTCGATGAAGTAGAAGTTGTCGCAGTCGCCGATCTATTCGAAGAAAAGCGGCGCGAGTACATGGACAAGTACCACATCCCCAAGGGCTATTCAACGCACCACGAACTCTTGGAAGATGCCGACGTCGATGCGGTCGCCGTCGTGCTCGGCCACCAGTTGCACCACCAGCTCACCATCGACGCCTGCCGCGCTGGCAAGCACGTGCTCGTCGAAAAGCCCATGGCCATCAACCTAGAGCAATGCGACGCCATGGTCGCTGCGGCCGCAGAAAACAATGTCAAGCTGATGGTCGGGCTGTCGCAGCACTTTTACAGCACCAGTCTCAAGGCCAAGGAAATCCTCGACTCCGGCCAGCTCGGCCCCGTGATCACGGCTGTCAGCTACATGTCGAAAAACTGGAATTTCGCCGGCCGCCGACCCCAGTACCGCAGTCGCTTCCACGGCGGCGGCATGTGGTTGACCAACGGAGTCCACGTCGTCGATCGGCTCACGTGGGTGATGGCTTCGCAAGCCGCGTCGGTCTCAGCTTCCATTGGCACCCGCGCTCACTACCAAGCCGCCGACGATTCAGCCACGGCCTTTATCCGCTACAAAAACGGCCTCGCCGGCACGGCCGTAGCCGTGGGATTCGCGGACGGTGCGCCGAATTTTGAATGCCAAGTGATTTGTGCCAACGGCTCGCTGCGCTTCAGCCAGCACGGCGAGAAGTACGTCAAAATAGGCCAGGGCGATACGTGGGAAGACGTCCCCTTTGAGGACGCGCCGACCGAGATGTATCACGAGTGGAAGAGTTTTGCCGAGGCCATTGCGCTCAACATCGAGCCGCCGACCCACGGCCAATACGGACGCCACATCATGGAAATCCTCTTCGCCGCCGAAGCCTCGTCCCTCACCCGGCGCGAGGTCAAAATAGGCCGCAGGCCGCATTGGCAGACCCAGACTTCCGGCTCGCCCGTGACCACTCAGCACGGCTGGATTTAGGGGCGACTGGCCGGTCGCCCCTACTAATGCGCCAGCGGCGTCATATCCCCGGCCTGCGCCACTTCCTCTAGCTCGGCCACGCTCGCCGCGCCACTGGACACGGTCGAGACCCGCTCGTCGGCCAAGACCCAGCGAAACGCGCTCTGCGGCAGCGTGGACTCTTCCTGCTCCAGCTGGGCGATCGTCGTCCAAGCGCGTTGCCGCTCTTCCTCGCGCTCGAACCGACGCTCCACCGCCGCGCGCTGGTCTTTACCGGCGACGTACACACCCCCAGCCAGCACTGTCGCCAGCACCACGCCCATATCGCTTTGCGCAGCGGCCGGCAAGACTTCCTCCGCTGCTAACTGCACACAGGGATGGTAGTCGTGGTAGCACAGCACCGTATCAAATTCTCCAGTCGCCGCCAGCCGCGCCAGCAGGGGGATGGCCCGGCCCGTCACGCCGATAAAATCGCACAGCCCCTGTTTTTGCGCGGCGTGCAAACCCTCCAAAGTCCCGCCCTTTTCCACGATCCGCTCCCAGCCCGCCATGTTCACCTCATGGATCTGTGCCACCGTCAGCTTAGTCAGGCCCAGCAAGGCCAAGCTGCGTTCCAAACTCTGCAAGAC
>VXZF01000767.1 GCA_009845645.1 Gemmatimonadota bacterium
GGCCGCGCAAAAGAAGTGGAAGGGACGGTGCGATAGTACAAGGTGCCCGCTAGCTCGCAAAAGGAAAAGTGCACGTGGGCTGCAAAGAGCCAAGCCACTTGGTGGGCGGCTAACAACTTTAGCAGCCAAGTACGGGCTGGTTCGCCGACGTTGTCGTAGTGGCCTAGGTGCGGCTCGTCTGGATTGTGTAAGTAGGGTGGCAGGTGCAAAAACACTGCGATGCGCATCTGGGCGTGTGCGGCGAGGTCGGCTTCCAACCAAGTCCTTTGCTCTTCCTCTGCTGGCAGGCCGGTGTTCAGAATCTGGCTGTTGAGTATTACTAGGTGCAGGTCGTGATAGTCGAAGCTGTACCAAGATGGGCCAAAGCGCCGGTGGTATGCGTCCAATCCTTCGGCCGTGACCGGATGGGTGGGCATGGTGGGATCGGGTTTGTCGCCTAGGTCGTGGTTGCCGGCCACCCAGCGCGGCTGCACGCCGCAGGCGGCCATCTGCTCTAGGGCTTGGTCTAAAGCCGGGACAAAGCCCGCGCTCTCGGGGTATTCCTGTACCACGTCGCCCATGTGCACGACAAAGTCCGGCTCCAAGGCAGCCACCAAGCGCAACGCCGCGCCCGCTCGCTGGCTCTGTTGGGCGCGGGAGGGGAATTCGTCCATGCCGACGCCCCCTTCCAGCGCATAGTGAGTATCGGAGATGACGACGAATTCGCCTAGGGCCTCGGGCAACAGGGTGCGGTCGAATAGGGTAGGCATTGCGTTATCCAACCGGGCGCAGATTGAGCAATACCAACAGCCAAGACCGCGCCCAGTACGAAGTGTTCATGTAGGGATTCTCCGCCGAAGGCCACCCCGTCCAGTACGTCTCGTTGACCGGAATCCGGTGGGGCCACTGCACAAGCGGGACCGCCGGTAGCTCGGCGAGCCAGATCGCTATTGCCTGTCGGTAAATCGCCATCATCTCGGGCGCATCGTTCGGCGTCTGCGCCATGCGATCGACTAGCGCGTCGAAGTCGGCGTTCTGCCAGCGCCAGTAATGCTCGGCTGTCTCACCCGTCGGCCTGGCGAAACGGCTGTGGTAGTGGCTCAGCACTTGGTAGGGATCGCGCATGGAGCTTAGGTTGCCAAACATGAAAGCGCGCGCTTCGCCTTGGGCCATCCGCGAAATGTAGTCCGAAGTCATGCGGAACGAGGCGTCGAAACCCGCCGCTTGGAGCTGGGCGACCAAAACGGGTGTCAGGTCCTGGAAGTGCGCGAAGATATCGATGACGAGCGAAAATACCTCGCCGTCCTTCGTCCAGAAGCCATCCGGCCCCCGCATCCACCCCTTGCTCGACATGATCGCCGCGGTGCGCGCGGTGTCGTGGACGCCGATCTCGTATTGGGCGACTAGATCCGCTGCCGCGGCGAAATAGGGCTGCATCTGCGGGACATCTGGCAGCGGCAACAGCGCATAGTCGCCCGAGTTCTGCCAGCCGATTTCGACCAGTTGTTTGCGGTCGATGGCGAAGTTGATCGCCCGCCGGATCTCGGGATCGTCGAAAGGGGCCTCCATATTGTTGAAACCCAAGGTAATCGCCCACGGCGTCATGTAGCTGTAGGGTGGCTCTCGACCCGTCCAAGTGCTCATTTTGTCGTGTTGTTCGAGCAAGGTGATGATATTGGACGGTCGGAGCTCCAAACACGTGTCGAGCTTGTTGGCCAGCAGGTTCTGCACCCGCTGATGCTCTTCCATATAGGGCAGAAAGATCAACCGCTCGACCTGTGGCAGCGCGTGGAAGCCGGTTTTGGCCGCCCACCAGTCTGAGCGCAGATCCCAGATCCGCTGCGCTGGCTCCGACAGCGCAATGCGATACGGCCCCGTGACCACCGGCCAACCACTGGCCAGATCGTAATTGGCAAAGCGCAAGGGATCTTTTCCCTCCCAGATGTGTTTGGGGACGATCGGCACTCCGTTGCCGTGGTTGTGGGTGAAGTAACTGAACAAAAAGCGCGGGTTGGGCGATTTGAGGACGATCTTCGCCGTCAGGCTGTCGAGCGCCACGGCTTCTTGGACCCAGGTTTCCATATCAGTCGAGAACACCAGATTCGGCGCGTGCTCTTTGAGCATATTGACCGTAAATACAAAGTCGTGCGCCGTCCACGGTCGTCCGTCGCTCCATTCCACACCGGGGCGTATATCCACCGCGACTTCGGTGTAGTCCGCGTTGAATCGGTGCCCGGTGGCGATCCACGGCAGTGGTTCGGCGTCGATCTTGTAGCCGTTGAAAAAATAAAGCGGCTCGTAGAGGAACTGATAGCCGATCCGCGAGATTCCGCCGGGCACGAAGGGGTTGAAGGTGTTGTAGTCTTGGATCTGGCCGCCGCAGGTGTTGTTCTCGGCGCAATCGACGATCAGCGTGCGATTGCGCGGCACTTGCCGCAAATCGTCTGGCGCTTGTTCGCTGGTACAGGCTACCAAGGCTATTCCGCAGAGAAGCGCCAAGCGCCAAGCGCGAGTCGCCCAAATTGCCATAGACTGTTTTCCCATATTCGCCGTACTTTCCTCCGTGCGAGACTTATTACGTGCAACGGGAGGTAACATAAGGCGCGGAGTTCTCCGCTGTCCATATCCGATTTTGCGCTGTCCCTTGAGCGAGCGGGCTGCGTGCGCTAATATGGATGGTGTTCCTGCCCACCCTCACTCCCCGAGGTAACGCCATGAACCCCTTACTCCCCTTCGCCTTATTGGCGCTCACCGCCTGCTCCGACCCCTGCGCCGAATCCATTGACCAAGCCTTTCTAGACCGGGAAGCCGCCAAGGAAGGAGCCGTGCGCACCGAATCCGGCCTCATCTATCAGAAGTTAAAGGGAGGCTACGGCCCTCAGCCGGGGCCTAAAGACCGCGTCACTGTCCACTACAAGGGCATGTTTGCCGACGGCGAGGTCTTCGACAGCTCGTACGAACGGGGCCGCCCCAGCACGCTGTCGCTCAAAAGGGTCATACCCGGCTGGACCGAGGGCTTACAGATGATGAAGGGAGGCGGTCAGGCGCGGTTGGTAATCCCGCCGGAACTGGCCTACGGCAAAAAGGGCAAGCCCGGTAGCATCCCCTCGTGCGCGACCTTAATTTTTGAAATCGAGTTATACGAGATAAAAGGGAGTTAAATCCATGAGCAACCTGCCGCGCCGCAACATGGGGCGCACTGGTATGCAGCCTCGGGCGCTCGGCATGGGTGCAGCCTTTGTCGGTGCATCCGGCGAGGCCGAGACCATCGCCACCATCGAGCGCGCTCTCGATCTAGGCATCGACTATTTCGACAGCTATGCTGGCCGCAACGAGGAGCGCTGGGGCAAGGCGCTAGCCGGCGTCGAGCGGTCGAGTTATTACATGCAGGCCAAGGTCGGCCCGCACCCAGAGCGCCCCAAGGACTTTTCGGCGGAGGCCACTCGTTGGAGCGTCGAACAAAGCCTGCAATCGATTCGTGTCGATTATCTCGACGCTGTGTTGGTCCACGACCCACCCGATATTGCCGATCCGTTAGGCCCCGGTCGCGCCTTCGACGAGTTGCAGAAGATGAAGGAAGAGGGCTTGGTGCGCCACATTGGTTTGGGGGTTCGCGATCACGACTTCCACCGCGCTGCCATCGAAGCTG
>VXZF01000340.1 GCA_009845645.1 Gemmatimonadota bacterium
TATACGTCGGACTGTGGCTTCAGCGGGTCGTGCCTTGCCGCTTTCAAGGCGCGAGATGTACCCCTTTGAAACCCCAAGGCGGTTTGCTACATCGGCTTGGGTCAATCCGCTTTCGAGGCGAGCCGCCTTCAAGTGGTACCCAAACTGAACCATGCGGATATTCTCCTAGGTGGAATTTGAGAATTTTGAGAATAATGTATCTATGTTTACTTATATGGTCAACCGCGTTCTCAACTGTATGTAGTCGTATTGCTAATGCCTCTGCGATAGAGTGTATATCGTCCCTCCCCTACTCAAACAACCCTTCCACCTCGTCGCAGAGCAGAGCGGCTTCTGCGGCGCTCGCGCTCTCGGCGATGATGCGGACGATGGGTTCGGTGTTGGAGGCGCGGAGGTGAACCCAAGGGCATTTGAGCTGACCGCTCAGGTATAGCTTGGAACCATCGCGCACCGGATGGACATGCGCCTGGGGATAGCGTTTGCGCAGCGCGGCAATGGCCGCGTCTAGCTGCTCTGGGGTGCAAGTAATTTTGCGCTTGTCGATGGCGTAGCTGGGCAGAGTGGCGATCAGTTCCTCAAGAGATTGACCGGTTCGCGCCATAGTCTCCAGCACTAGGGCCAAGCCGAGGGCCGCGTCGCGGCTGGGGCCGATTTGGGTGACGATGACGCCGCCGTTGCCCTCCCCGCCGATGACGGCGCCCTCAGTCATCATCTTCTCCACTACGTGAACCTCACCGACGGCCGTGAGAAAGACCGGGCAGTCGTGGGCAATGGCCGCGTCTGTAACGGCCTGCGAGGTGGAAAGCGTGGTGACGACAGGGCCGGGCTGCCGCGCCGCCACCGCTTGCACCGCCAGTGCGAGCGTGTAGTCTTCGCCCACGGGCGCGCCGCTCGAATCTACTAGCGCGACGCGGTCGGCGTCGGGATCGATGGCAAAACCGATGGCGCAGCCGTTGTCGCGCACGGCTTGGCCGAGTTGGACGAGGTTGGCGGGCACCGGCTCCGGGTCGTGGGCGAAATCGCCATCGGGCCGCGCGTTGATAAGCGTGGCTTCGACGCCCAAGGCGTCCAGTAGACTTGGAACCACCAAGGCTCCCGTGCCATTGCAGGGATCGACGGCCACCTTGAATCTGGCTTGGCGAACGGCGTCGGCATCGACGTAGTCCACAATCTGCTGGACGTGGCGCGCCACCACGGCGTCTGAGTCGATCATTTCCAATTCGCCGGACGCGACGCAGCGAAACTCGCCCGCGTGGAAGAGAGCTTCGACACGGGCACCCTCTTCCGCATTGAGGAAGACGCCGTCCGCGCGCACCAACTTGAGACCGTTCCAAGGAGTCGGGTTGTGGCTGGCGGTGATGATGATCGCGCCCTTGGCATCGAGCGCAGAGATCATCAGCTTGGCTCCGGGCGTGGAACACATACCCAAATCGACGACGCGGCAGCCCGTCTGGCGCAAGGCGGCAGCCGCAGCTTGGGCAAAATCCCCTCCAGACGGGCGAGTGTCGCGGCCGAGGACGACGGTATCACCCGGCGTCAAGGTGGTGCCAAAGGCCGCGGCGAAACGGGCGACGACCTCATCGGTAAGCGACTGGCCGACGAGGCCGCGAATTCCAGAAATGCTGACGATGAGCGGAGTACTAGACATAACTTTTTTTCTCAGAGCTTTTCGACGACAAGAGTAGCGCGGCGTTGCACGCCCAGTTGGCGGGCAGCATTACCGCAGTTGATCGCAATTTCCAACAGACCAGCGCTGCCGATCAAAGCAAGCGGCGCGTCCGGCTCGACATCCTCATACGTTCGGCAAAGTTCCGCAAGCACATGGTCCCCAAGGCGGATGCGCAGAGCAGAGCCCCACGGCGCAATATCGGCAGCCTCAATGTTGCTTACCAAGTTGCCAAATCTGTCGATGTGGACGATGTGGCCGGCGATGCGGTCGGCTGATTTACAAGGTGCGGACTCATCTAAGCGCACCGGATCGGCTACCGGCGGGCCGACGTCAGCAAGGTCCAAGCCGCGACAAAGGTGGGCAGCCAGCGGAGCAAAGAGATCGCGGCCGTGAAAGGTGCTACTCGGATTGGGCCGCCCGAGGTCGGGCCGGGCGATCTCGTGTATCCGGCTGTCGGCGCGGTCGAGGACGAAGCTGAAGAGGCCATTGTCCGGCCCCATCCACAAGTGGCCGCTGCTCTGGAGAGCGAGGGGACGTCGCCGCGTACCTACGCCGGGATCGACGACGGCTAGATGCACGGTGCCGGGTGGGAATTCGCGCGCGGCGTGGCGCAGGACAAAAGCGGCGGCGAGCACATCTTGAGGCGGAATCTGGTGGGAGATATCCACGAGCTGGGCCTCCGGTGCGATGCCCAGAATGACCCCCTTCATCGCACCGACGTAGTAGTCGCCCCCGCCAAAATCCGTCGTTAGCGTGACGATTGGGGGCACACGCCGCATGAGTTTATTCTGCATTTTACACACATACCTCCCGCTTTCCAAGTATAGCGACATATCCAATTCGCCGCTTGCGTCCCTCGGTTGATACCAAGCGGCTCGGGCCTTAGATTTGCGGCTCAAATCCCACCCCTGTCCTTTGCAGCGCAAGGAGGATCGCCATGGCCGTCAAAAGCCACATTGAAATAGCGCCCGGCCTCAAAGTCGCGGCCCAAATATCCCCTGAGCCGAGCGACGAGGAAATGGCCTTTGTGCGGCAGATGGGCGTAGAATACGCAGTAACTTGGATTGATTCGGCCAAGGCCAGCCCCGAATACTATCGCAGCCGCCGGGAGCACTTTGCCCGCGGCGGCATCCAGCTCTACGGCTTGGGCAATGGCAGCGTCCACAACGTGGATGCGATCACTCTCAACCTGCCCAACCGCGACGAGAAAGTCGCCGAGTACAAGGCGCACATCCGCAACTTGGGCCAAGCTGACATTCCCTATACGACCTATGCCCACATGGCCAACAGCGTGTGGAGCACGCCGCCGGAGCAGACCCGGGGCGGCTCTAGGGCGCGGGCCTTTGACATGGCGCGGCTCGCCGAGGCGTCCGGCGGCGGTTTTACCGGCGAGGGACTGACGCACGGCCGCGAATACACCGAGGAAGAACTGTGGGATAACTTTGCCTCCTTCGCCCAGGAAATCGCGCCCGTCGCCGAGGAAGCCGGCGTCCGCATTGGCATTCACCCGGACGACCCACCCGGAGTGCCGTTGGGCGGAGTGCCCCGACCCATTTTTAGCAGCTTTGACGGGTACAAACGCGCCCTCGAAATCGCCGACAGCCCCAATGTGGGGATGTGCTTGTGCATCGGCTGCTGGCTGGAAGGAGGCGAGGCCATGGGCCGCGACGTGGTGGAGACGATCCGCTACTTCGGCGGACAGGGCAAGATATTCAAAGTCCACTACCGCAACGTTGACCAGCCGCTGCCGCACTTTGTCGAGACCTTTGTCGATGACGGATACTTTGACATGTACCAGGCTATGCGCGCGCTGGCCGAGGTCGAGTACGACGGCACCTTGATCCCAGATCACATCCCGCAGATGGGCGACGACGGGCGGTTGGGTACGGCTTACACACTGGCTTACATGCGCGCCCTGCAAAAGAGGGCCGAAGAAGAAAGGAGCTAGA
>VXZF01000343.1 GCA_009845645.1 Gemmatimonadota bacterium
CCGCCACCGTGCGCAGCACTTCGGTCCGTTCCGCGCTCAATCCTCCGGCGTCAACGGCTACCCTTAGCAACGCGCAATAGACGCCCGGCGGAACGCGCACCCCCTGCTCGTCCGTGCCGTCCCAAGCAATCTCGTACTGGCCAGTAGTCGTCGCTCTTTGCTCGGCAAGCTCGCGCATCAGCCGGCCGCTCAAATCGTAGATGGCAACTTCCAACGGGCCATCGTCGTCCAAGCGCACGACCTTAAAGGCAAAAACCGCATGGTCGTTGATCCCGTCGCCATTGGGCGTAAACGCCGGTGGGCGCACCTCCACGTCGATCAGCAGTTCCCCTCGCGTCGGGTCGCCTACTAGCGTCGTCGTATTGCCCGCCACCTCGTCGAGCGCGTTGCCCGGATCCACCCGCTGCCAAGTGCCCTCGCCCTCGGCACTGTGCTGTAAGGACGCGCGCAACACCGCACCCATGCCAAAGAGCGCGGTACGAAAGTCGAGGCGCACGACGACTCGACTGAGCTCGCCGAAGTCCTCAACGTCCGTGTTGGGCCGAATCTCGGCAAAGGACAGGCGCAAGCTGTCCACACCCGTGGGGATGACCTCGACGCCCTCCACCTCGCGCTCCTCCCCGGCTGGCCCCGCGTACAGCCCCGCAAAACCGAGCGCCATATCCGCCGGCGCGACCAGCAGCAACTGGTCAAAGCCAGGGTCGCGCCGGTTGAATTCCGGCCGCACGTACAGGGAAAAGGGACGCTCCACACCCAGCGAATCGACCCTGAACGGCGCAATCTCCCCCGTCAGCCCTTGGGCCACCGGACTGGTAAAATTGAGGCGGATCGCGCGCAGCGCGGCACCGATGTCCGGATCCTCTGAAAGCATGGTCGCCCGCACCTTGAGGAACTCGCGCGGGCTAGGCGAGGTAATCGCGCTGCCCGCTGGGTTCTCGTAGGGCTGGCTCCAGCCGCTCCAGTCGTCTCCTTCCACCTCCTCGGCGACAATCGGCCCCTTGAAGATGTCCAACAGCGTCGGATTGTTGTATTCCTTCTCGGAAATTTCCGTGCCGTCCTTTTTGAAATAGTGCAACACCTCGCTCAACTCATTGCCCGTGCGCGTCTGCACCAGCACGCTAGTGCCCGGCGGCGTATCCGCGTCCCATTCTATCGACAGCAGGTTCCGCCGCCCGCCCAGCCGCACCAAGCCCGATTCAAGCCAGACCTCGGGCTGGAACCCCCGGCCGTAGAGCTGCACCGAAGCGGGAAATCCCCGGTGCCCACCAACAGCCACGATGATTTGCTCCCACACTAGGCGGAAAAAGCGCGTCTTGATCAATTCAAAGTCGTGGCCCTCATACTCCTTGCGCGTACTCGACTGCTGGCGGCTGGCCACGGTCGTCCACTTGAGGCTACCGTCGGCGTTGAGCGCGCCGTCCGAGGCATCGAGGCGGTAGGAGGGAAAGCTACGGCGGTCGCGGAGCGCTTGACCGCCGTAGGCAATGCGGAAGGTGTCGATCCAGTACGTCGAGCCCAGATCAAAGCTTAGATGGCCTTCGGGGCCGGGAATGGTTTGGCGGTCGAAGGAGAAGATCAGATCCACATAGGTCTGCACGTCGCCGTCGATGGTCCGCCCCACCGGCAACCCCTGAGAGGCAAACACGTCGCCACCCCGGGCCAAGGCAGCAATCATCGCGTCGTCGCCCTCGTGCCAAACTTCAAGTTCGGCCAGCCGGGGCCGCTCCCAGCGGTAGTAGGAGACCCCGCCCTGCTGGTTGGCGGGTAGCTGCGCGTAGTCCGCCTCATCGACCTCGGTCAGACGCCCGTCGCGCTGCAACTTGTAATAAACGACCGCGCCCCGTTCGGCCGCGGGCAACGCCTCGTACTCCGCCTCGCTAACCTCAAAACCGCGCTCGAAATCCGACCCTCGCACCACCACCTGCACTAGACGCACTCCGGTACCAGCGAATTCTTGCTGCGGCACCGAGATCGCCGAAGTCGGCGGGGCGTTGATCGGCTGATCCGACAGTTCCCGCTCCTCGGCCTCCGCGCGCTCGCCGAGAGAAATTTCCAGCAGCCGCTCGGTCTTGTTCGGCTTCAACGTGCGCCACACCACATCAAACTCCGGCTCCTCCGAAGAGATAAACTTCTCCGGCACCTCGCCGTCGGAGATCAGCACATCGTACTGCAGGAAGGGATCGCCTAGACCTTCCTCGACGAACTTGAGTACAATGCGCTTGGCGATTACCAGCCGACCCAGATCTACCGTAAACCACCACTGCGCCCCCAACTCGGTAGCATCCGCGACTGGATCAGGCTCCCAGTAGGTGGTCAAGTCCCCATCGAGTACATGGAGCACGCCGGGCGCGTTGGAACCCGCTTCTATCGCATCCGCGAGCCCGATTTCCTCGGCCGCCTTCTCCCGCGCGAGGTCTTCGGGCGGATGCAGGCGCAAGAAGTGGACGATGTCCTTAGTGGCATCCGTATTGCGGCGCAGCTCAAATGGCGTCACCGTACCGCTCCGGTCAATCGTCAGAGTACCCACCGGAAACTCCCAAGCGCGCCAGTGCGCAGCGCGGTCGATGACGAGCTGGTCGGCGGTGAGCCGGTAACCACCCCCTTGGGCATGGACTGCGGCTACCCATAGCAACACAACGGCGATGTAGCGCATAAGTCCTCTCCTCTTAGTACGCCAGCGAGACAATGCGCGAGCGAGCCTTGGTGCCACCGTCGGTCTCTACCTCAAGACGCAGGACATACAGCCCAGGTGTGAGCAAAGCACCCGTTCCGTCCCGACCATCCCACTCGGCGGCAAACTGTCCGCTCTGCGCCGGGCCGCGAAAAACCTCGCCGATACGCGTCCCTCGCAAATCGTAGAGCACCACCGCTACCTCGGCATTCCCCGTCACATTCAACAGATCGTATTCAATCCGCACCGCGTCGTTGATCTGGTCTCCGTTGGGTGTAAACGCTGCTGGCACGAGTCTGAGCGCGCCGACCACCTGTCCAGCTATATTAGTCAACCCCACGCTCAGCGTATTGCCCTCGACCAACTCAACCACTTCGCCCGGCGTCACCACTTGGCGCACCTCCTGCGGCCGAGTGCTGTCGTACACCCGACCTGAGAACAGCGTCCCAAATTTGAAAACCTCGCAGCGAAAGACCACCTCTATCAACTCGCCATCGCGCGCTTGATCTATCCGCGGAACGCCGACCTCAAAGCCGCGCGCATCGAGCCGCCGCACCTCAAAGGCAACCTCTTCGCCGCTGTAGCGCACCGCGTCAATGCCCTCCGCCTGAGTCGGCGTGTCAATCTCAATCGTATCAAAGCCCAAATCCTCAGCCTCTAGTCGCGGCAGCAGCATGTAAGTGAACTCCGTCGCCACACCCGTGGTCGCCAAAACGGGCGCAATCTCGGCCAACACCAAGGAGGCCATCGGCGGCCTAGACACGGCAAATTGCACGAAGTTCAGCCGTCCCCCCGCCTCTACCGTGGACTGGAAATTGGCCCTGATCTGCACAAATTGCCGGGGTTGCGTCCCTTGCATCGGCGCACTGCCCCGCGCCAAGTCATAGGCCGCGCTCCAGCCTTCCCAGTTTTCAGTATCGG
>VXZF01000702.1 GCA_009845645.1 Gemmatimonadota bacterium
GTGCCCCATTTTGACGACTTGGTCTTTTTGGGCGCGAGCATGTCGCGCTATCCGCTGGAAGGCTACCGCGAGCGCTGCGACACCGATGTCGTTTTGGGTACGCGCTACGCCAAAAATCCGATCCACCTCGACATCCCCGTCACCATCGCGGGGATGAGTTTTGGCTCGCTATCGGCGCAGGCCAAAGAGGCGCTCGGCCGCGGTGCCAGCGAGGTGGGCACGAGCACCACGACCGGCGACGGCGGGATGACGCCGGAGGAGCGCGAGCAGTCGCGGATTTTGGTGTACCAGCTTTTGCCCTCGCGCTACGGCATGAACCCCGACGACCTGCGGAAGGCCGATGCCATTGAGGTGGTGCTCGGCCAGGGGGCTAAGCCCGGCGGTGGCGGAATGCTCTTGGGTCAGAAGATCAGCGATCGCGTCGCCCAGATGCGGACTTTGCCCAAGGACATCGACCAGCGCTCGGCCTGCCGCCATCCCGATTGGACCGGCCCGGACGATTTGGCGATCAAAATAATCGAACTGCGCGAGATTACCGATTGGCAGGTACCGATCTACGTCAAGATCGGCGCGACGCGGACGTATTACGACACGCTTCTGGCGATTAAGGCCGGTGCTGACGTGGTGGTGCTCGACGGGATGCAGGGCGGCACGGGTGCGACCCAGGAGGTGTTTATCGAGCACGTGGGAATCCCGACTCTGCCAGCCGTGCGCCAAGCGGTGGAAGCGCTCGACGAGTTGGATATGCACCGCAAGGTACAGCTCGTTGTGTCTGGCGGCATCCGCAGCGGCGCGGATGTGGCCAAGGCCCTGGCAATGGGGGCGGATGCCTGTTCGATTGGCACGGCCGCGCTGATTGCATTGGGCGACAACAGTCCGCATTTGGACCCCGAGTACCGCAAAATCGGCTCGGCCGCTGGCTTTTACGACGACTTGCAAGACGGCGAAGACCCGGCTGGCATCTCGACCCAGACCGACACCTTGGCCGAGCGCCTCGACCCGGTGGTCGGAGGCCGCCAGCTTGCCAACTATTTGCGGGTAATGACTATGGAGTGCCAGACCATTGCCCGCGCCTGCGGCAAATCGCACGTTCACAATTTGGAGCCAGAGGATTTGGCGGCGCTGACCATTGAGGCGGCGGCTATGGCTAAGATCCCTTTGGCCGGGACGGATTGGATTCCTGGAAACACGCCAACTAAAGGAGCTTGTTGTGACTGAACGCACTGAGATCAAAGAACGCCTCGCCCAAGAGGGCATTGAATTCCTACTCGTCCAATTCGTCGATATGACCGGCGCGCCCAAAGTGAAGATGGTGCCGGTGACGGCGCTCGACGACGCGCTTGACGAAGGCGCGGGTTTTGCCGGCGCGTCTATTTGGGGTTTGGGGCAGGGGCCGCACTCGCACGATATGCTGGCGCGGATCGACCTCAATTCGTACGCGCGGCTGTCTTGGCAGCCGAACACCGTGCGCTTTGCCAGCGACCTGTTCGTCGATGGGGAGTCCTATCCCTATTGCTCGCGCACCAACCTCCAGCGAGTACTCGCAGACGCCGCGCAACAGGGCTACGTTTTCAACGTGGGCATGGAGCCGGAGCACTTTCTCCTCTCGCGCAATGACGACGGCTCGATCCGGCCTTGGGACCCGGACGGCGTGGACTCGCTGGCCAAGCCCTGTTACGACTTTCGCTCCATGTCGCCGGCCATGGCGTACTTGCAGGAGTTGACGCTGTCGCTCAACAGCTTGGGTTGGGGCGTGTACCAGTGCGACCACGAGGATGCCAACGGCCAGTTCGAGGTCAACTTTGACTATGCCGACGCGCTGACGACGTCGGACCGCATCATTTTCTTTAAGATGGCCACCTCGCAGATTGCCAAGAAATACGGCGCGATTGCCTCGCACATGCCCAAGCCGTTTGCCGACCGCACGGGCAGTGGCTTGCACGCGCACTACCATCTGGCTGACGCCGAGTCCGGTGAGAATCTCTTCTTGGATGAAGGAGACAAGCGGGGCTTGGGTTGTTCAGAACTGGCCTATCACTTCCTCGGCGGCATTTTGCACCACGCGCGCGCCCTGTGCGCGGTCTCCAGCCCGACGGTGAACTGCTACAAGCGCCTGCAACTCGGCGCTGGCATCTATTCGAGCCGTTCGGGTTTTACTTGGACGCCGGCGTTTATCACCTACGGCGACAACAACCGCACGCAGATGATCCGCACGGCCGGCGAAGGGCATTTTGAAGACCGCACGATCAGCGCCGCGGCCAATCCCTATTTGGCCTTGGCCGCTTATCTGGTCGCCGGGCTTGACGGCATTGAGCGCGGCTTGGAGCCGGGCGAGCCCAATCTGGGCAACATGTACGAGCGCCCCCTCGACGAGATCCAGGCGGAGGGGATACAGGTTTTGCCGCAGTCGCTGGCCGAGGCGCTCGACGCGCTGGGCGCGGACGAAGTGGTGCAGAGCGCGCTAGGCCCCATCGCCGACGAATTCCTCAAAATAAAAGCCAACGAGTGGGCCGAGTACGACAGCCAAGTCAGCCGCTGGGAGATCGACCGGTATTTGACCTCGTGCTGAGGCCATGCCCTACCGGTTGCTCAAATACGGCCTCGAGAAGGATTACTCCGAGCCGCGCATGTTCCGCTCGCCCGAGCGGTTGCGCGACAGCTATGAAGTAGTGATCATCGGCGGCGGCGGCCACGGGCTAGCTGCGGCGCACTATCTCGCCCACGAGCACGGCATCTGCGATGTGGCCGTGCTAGAGCAGCGCTACATCGGCCACGGCGGCACCGGCCGCAACACGGCGATCATCCGCTCGAATTACCTGACGGAAGAGGGCGCGCGCTTTTACCAGTTCAGCGTGGATCTGTACCGCGATTTGTCGCGGAAGCTCGACTACAACCTGTTCTACTCCGAGCGCGGCCACTTCACCTTGGCGCACACGCCGGCCGCGCTGCGCACCCAGCGCTGGCGTGCCGAGGTCAACAAGCACCTCGGCATCTATTCCGAGGTAGTAGGCCCAGAGTTCATCAAGAAGACCATCCCCGAGATCGACCTGAGTTGCGGCGGGCACCAGCCGCCCATCGTCGGAGCGCTCTACCACCCGCCGGGCGCGATCGCCCGCCACGACGCAGTGGCGTGGGCGTATGCGCGCGGAGCCGGCAGCAAAGGCGTGGAAATCCACCAGCAGACCAGTGTCACCGACATTGAAGTCGAGGACGGCCGGGTCGCGGGCGTGCATACGGACCGCGGTTTTATCCAGACGCGCAAGGTGCTCAGCGCCGTGGCGGGCTGGACGCCGCAGATACAGCGGATGGTCGGGTTGCGCTCGCCGCTGGTGGTACATCCGCTGCAGGCGTTTGTCACCGAGCCGTTCAAGCCGTGGCTCGACGCGATTGTCGTATCGGCCAGCTTGCACACGTACGTCAGCCAATCTTCGCGCGGCGAGTTGGTCGCTGGCGCGTCTTTGGATCCCTACGAGCTGACGTCCATGCGTTCGACGCTCGACTTTGCCGAGGGGTTGGCCGGCCACATGCTCGATCTCTTTCCCTGCTTGAGCGACGTCAAGGTGCTGCGCCAATGGGCTGGGTTGTGCGA
>VXZF01000751.1 GCA_009845645.1 Gemmatimonadota bacterium
CCCTGATTTCCGCGGTGTGGGCGGTTACCACGTTGGCGTATAAATACGGTGGCGTCAATCTCGGGGGTTGGGGTTTCGGGGGCTTGACCCGACTGACGGGTAACTGGATCGCGCACAATATCAACAACCCGGAGGAAATCTACGGCTGGCACCTCATCTATACCGGTATCGGTAGCGCTGTCATGGCCGTGCTGAGCTTTCTCAAGGCGCGTTTCGTCGGCTTCCCAATCCATCCCATCGGCCTAGTCCTCGGTCTGACCTACCCGATCAGCCAGATTTGGTTTTCGGTCTTTATCGCCTGGGCGTTCAAAGTCGTCATTTTGAAATACGGCGGGGCCAGGGGCTACCGCCTGCTGCGCCCGCTCTTTCTCGGCATGGTGCTGGGGGCTTTTGGCTCGGCGGGCATGTGGCTGATCATCGACTATTTTGGCGGCATGTCGAACTGGTTTACCATGTGAATTTTGGTCGGCGATGTGGCCATCTGCTCGGAAGGCGCAACCGGTAGTGAGCCGCCGCTCAAGTGGATGTGCTTATTTCGCCGGCTATATTTGACGGGGCAAACGCCGCCCCATGCACATCGCCCGGCTTCATGCCGGGTCCACCTTTATCGGGCTGTACAACTGAGAGGGAGTAAAGATGACGACTATCGACGAACGGGCAGAACGCGAACGCGGACACGTGCGCATCACCGGCCTCAAGGCCATGGAACTGAGGAATTCCACCGGCCAGAGCTTGGTGCGCGTGGAGACGGACTCCGGTTTGTTCGGGGTCGGCGAAGCAGGGGTCGCCGGTCCGGCGTGTAGGGCGAACCTGAAATGGCTTGAACGCGTGCTTATTGGTGCCGACCCGCTCAATATCGACAAGCTCTATCACCAGATGATGGGGCTGCAGCATACCTATCAGGCACATGTGCCGACGATCAGCGGCGTCGATATCGCGCTGTGGGACCTGGCGGGAAAGATCCTCAACCTCTCCGTCTCCGAGATGCTGACCGGCCGCTTTCGCGAGCGCGTCGAGATTTATTACGGCGGATCACCGCCCAGTTGGACTGACCGCCCCGCCATCGACGACTGGGTGGCCAAATTCCGCGCCCATCCCCACGGCTACCGCACGGTGAAATGCGGTTTTCCGTTGCCCGACAACGCGCTGCTCTCCCGGCCGTTCGCAGGGGCTGAGCCGAGTCAATCGCTCAAGCAGAGCGACTTAAAGAGCATCCGGGACGGTTTAGCGACGTTTCGCGACGCTCTGGGGTGGGATCTCGACTTCATCGTCCACTGTCACAACGAGTGGGACGTGCCGACGGCGATCGGTATTTGCGAGGCGGTGGAAGAGGCGCGCCCCCTCTGGGTGGAGGATCCGCTGCAGGTCTTTTTCTCCGACGGCTACAAAGCACTCAGGGCGGCATCGGGTGTGCGGATCTGCACTGGGGAGAAAATCGAGGGGTTCCGCGCGTTCTTCCCCTTTATCGCCGAGGGCGGCATCGACGTATTGCACCCCGACCTGTGCTGGTGCGGTGGCATCAGTGGCGGCCGCAAGATCGCCGAGTTCGCCGACCACTATGGCCTGCCGGTGGCGCTGCACAACTGCGGCACGCTCGTGCACAACATGGCCAATGTGCATTTCGGTGCATGCGTACGGAATTTCAGCATGAGCGAGACGCGGCTCTACAACCGCCAGTATATCGCCGATATGGGCGGACTCGACGGTTACGATCTAGTCGACGGCAAGATGGCGGTGCCCGACGGGCCGGGCTTGGGTATCGAGTTGGTGCCCGAGGTACTGCGCGCCGAACTCAAGGAGGGAGAGCCTTTTTGGCAATGAGATACCTACCCCCCAAGCCCCAGCACTTCCCTAACCCGCGCTGCCAAGAGCTCCTCGTCGCCGTCGGCCACCGTGGGCATGGACAAGTGAAGCTGGCCCGGAGCTGCTGAGAGCCAGACCGAGGGATTGCCGTTGCGCAGGGTCTCTTCTATGTCGGCGGCGGTTTGGCCGAGAGCTTGTTCGTCCAAGGTTAGGGTCAGGGACGCGCCATTGACGGAGCTTTGCACATGGGGGAGTTCGCCTAAGTGCTGACGCACGGTCTCGGCGCGGCGGGTGTCGCTTTGATTACGGGCGTCGTGGTCCATGGCCAACCAGCGGCGCAAAGCCAAGACCACGCCGACGACCTCTTGGCGGTCGATCTTGAGCGGGCGGCCAACCCCTTCTAGGTCGCGGGTTTCAAAGCAGGCGAAGCTGTGCAAGTGGGCCGCGGCGATTAAATCGGCGCGACCGCAGAGAATGCCCGAAGAGTTGGGCGCGCCCACGTACTTGGCTCCATAGCCGACTAGGTCGGCCCCGGCCGCGATGTATTGGGTCAAGCCGTCTAGGGGATAGACGCGGAAGGCTGCATCCACGAAGACCGGGACGTCGCGGGCGTGGGCGATGTCAATGGCCGCGTCCAGTGGGACGATGGCGGCTTCGTTGTCGATGGCCGGGTAGAGCAGGGCGGCGGTTTGGGGGCCGATGGCGGCGGCGAGTTCGTCGGCTGTGGTGCCTTGCTCCGTGCCCGCCTCCACGAGGGTGACGCCGGGCAGGCGCACCATGCGGTCGTACTTGTAGCGCTGAGCCTTTTGGATGACTACTTGGTTGGGCATGCCAGTCGAATCGGGCAGGCGGGCCATTTTCTCTGGGTCTGCGCCGGTGACGCAGGCGGCCGTGCCGAGAACCAGCGCGGCTGCGCAGCCAGGGGTAATCAGTGCGGCCTCAGCCCCGAGTAGGTCGGCGACGATCCGCCCCGTACTCGCCAAGAAAGCGTCCATGTCAACGTAGTAGCGGCCGGCCAGTTCCATAGCGGCGATGATGTCTGGGTGGGGGGACGATCCCCCTAAGAGGGTGCGCGGGCCGAGGGCATTGATCACGGGCGTCGCCCCCATATCCGCATACAGTGCGCGGGCTTCCTCACTCATAGGTTTTCTCTCCGTATAGCCCCACAGGGCTCGGTACATGGTTGGCGGGAACCAGCAACAAGGGCAAGCCATTGTGCTGGAGACGAAATTGTAGGTAGTCGAGTTCGGGGGTGGGTTGCGCGGCGAGGCCCAATAGCCGCGGACGAAAAAGCGCGGACGAAAACAGCTTGGGTCGGGGCCGCTCCATCAGCTCGACGGTCTCGTCCATTGACAGTCCGATTTTTTCCTTGGCTAGCGCGATGGCCACTTCGAGACCGCCGATCCGGTCGGCAAGGCCGAGTTCTACGGCGCGTTGGCCGCTCCAGACGCGGCCTTGGGCCACGACTTCGACTGAGTCCGGCGCGATGTGGCGGCTGCTGGCCACCTTGGCGACGAAGTCCTCGTACAGCGAGCGGATGGTGTGTTCCATGCGCGCGCTTTCGTCTTCAGTGAAAGTGCGGTCTGGCAAGCGCAGGCCGAGCAGGGGCAGGGTCATGCCAAACGGCAAGTCCGCGTGGCGGCCCACCTGCACACGGCTTGTGCTTAAACCGAGCTTTTCCTTGAGCCCTGTGTTGTACGCCCAGCCGGCAATGACCCCAATCGAGCCAGTGATGGTGTTGGGCGCAGTGACGATGGCATCGCCGGGCAGGGAGATCATGTACC
>VXZF01000610.1 GCA_009845645.1 Gemmatimonadota bacterium
GCCCTGATGATGATTCTGGGCCGCTTTACCCGCGCTGTCGGCCAGCGCAAGCGGGCCGCGGCTGGCGTCCACGAAGCGGACATCGGTCGCCTCAGTGCCACGGCCGCGGCTGCGTCGCTGGGGATTTCCAATCTCCGCAAGCGCAAGTTGCGCACCGCGCTGACGGTCGTCACGCTGACGCTTTTGACCTTTACGGCCCAGGCCTTCACTTCGGTGCAGAGCTATCTCAAGTTCTATCAGATTCCCCGCCCGAATGTGCCTAGCTACGAAGGTGCCCTGCTACGCGACCGAGGCTGGAAGGGCTTGCAGCTATCGGTACTCGACTATGCGGAGAGCGCGTTTGGCGACCAAGCGCAGGTGTTGCCGAGGTCGTGGATCACCTCCAAGGTCATTGGCGAGCGGGCCTATATCGACATTGAACACAAACAGGCACAGAAGAAGAGCTTTGCCTCGGCCCTCCTCGGAGTGACGGCGGGCGAGGGTGCGCTGATGGGGTTGGAAGAGTTATTGGTGGGGCCGGAGAGCCGCTGGTTTGCGGCTGACGAGCGCGACGTGTGCATCCTGCCGGTGGCTATGGCGGCGATCTTGGACATTGGCCCGGAGGATGTGGGCACGGCCCATATTGGGCTGATGGGACGGTCCTATCGGGTCATTGGCTTAATCGATGGCGAGGTCATTGACCTCCTGCGCGACTTGGACAACGAGAGTCCAATGCCGGTAGATACGGTCGCCGAGGCCAAGAAGATGGAGCAAATGGCCGATTTGGACCCACGCCTGATGGACACGACCGCGATTGAGACCTTTACCCACTTGTTGGCCAACAACGTGGCGTTTTTGCCCTACCAGCAGGTCGTCGATTTGGGCGGTACGCTGCGCTCGATTGCCATCGCTGGCTTTGCCGACCGGGAGACCTTGCTCGCCGAGGTGGAGGAATTCGTATCGCGGGTGGCCGTGCCGCTCTTTGTCGGGGCTGGCGACCGCGTGCGGGTGTACACGTCTATGGGATCGGCGTCCTTGGCCGGGATTGGCAATCTCTTCGTGCCCTTGTTGATCGCCTCGCTGATCGTGCTCAACACCATGCTCGGGGCCGTGTACGAGCGCTCCGGCGAGATTGGGGTGTACTCGTCGGTGGGGCTGGCACCGAGTCACATTGCCGCGCTCTTCATCGCCGAAGCCCTCGTATTTGCCATCGTCGGCGCGGTGCTGGGCTATTTGGTGGGGCAGACGACGACGCTGCTGCTGGCGCACTACGCGCTGTTGGGCGGGATGTTTCTCAACTACTCGTCGCTGTCGGCGATTTTCTCGACCTTGGTGGTGATGGTGGTGGTGGTGCTCTCGACCCTATATCCAGCGCGCAAGGCCGCGGCCATGGCCGTGCCCGACGTGACGCGGCGCTGGGAGTTCCCTCCTCCCGACGGCGACGACTGGCGCTTTGATTTTCCCTTTACGCTGGGCAAGGGCGATGCTTTAGGCTCGTGCGCGTACCTACATCGGGTGTTCTCGTCGTATGGCGAGGGGTCGGTGGGCGACTTTATGACCGAGGGCGTGGATTTCCACTTGGAGCAGGGCGGCGCGCAGCCGGTCTATCTGCTGGAACTGATGGTGTGGCTCGCGCCCTACGACTTGGGCGTGAGCCAGCGAGTTTTCCTGCGCACCTTGCCGACCGACGACATTCCGGGCATTTACCGCATTGAGATGCACTTGCAACGCGTCAGCGGCGATGTGGTGAGTTGGCAGCGGCTCAACACTAGCTTTCTCAATGTGCTGCGCAAGCGCTTCTTGGTCTGGCGGACGATTGCGCCCGAAGTGCGGGAGGAGTACTTGATTGAGGGCGAGAAGTTGGCGCAGGGGACGGGGGTAGGGGTCTAGTTTGGTAGCGGGCAATGGTTCGCTGAAGACAATGGACGCGATATAAAATGGAAAACCGCGCAGATTACACGTTGCTGCACCTCGACCAGCCCGAAGAGTTGGCCGAGTACGCGCGCTCTCTGGGGTGGCTTTTGCCGGCGGAATCGGTGTGTGCGCTAGGCCGCGCTGGCGAAGGCAACATGAACCTCACCCTGCGAGTGCAGACCGAGGAGCGTTCTTTCATACTCAAGCAGGCGCGGCCCTGGGTCGAGAAGTACCCGGACATTCCCGCGCCCAAGGAACGAGTGTTGGTGGAGGCCGCCTTTTACCAAGCCGTTGCTGATTGTCCGCTGGTGGCCGAGCGCATGCCCGGCTTCTTGGGTTGGGACGAGGAGAATTTTGTCGCCGCGTTTGCAGACTTGGGGAAGACCGCGGATTGCACCGATTTGTACAATGATGGCGATGCCGCGTTTGCGCCCTTGCCGGGTCTGTGCCAATGGTTGGCGGCCTTGCACCAGGCGACCTTTGACGAGCTGACCCGAGCGCGCTTAGAAAATCGCGCCATGCGCCAGCTCAACCACGAGCATCTATACTGCTTTCCGCTGCGCCCGGACAACGGCCTCGACCTCGACGCGATCACGCCCGGGCTGGCGCAGGCCGCTCGGGCCTTGCAAGGTGACGCAGCGTATTGCAGCGCCATTGCCGAGTTGGGCGCGCTCTACTTGGAAAACGGTGCCTGCTTGTTGCACGGGGATTTCTATCCGGGCAGTTGGGTGCGCGCTGGCGGGGACGTGTGGATCATCGACCCGGAGTTTTGCTTCTTTGGCCCGCCGGAATTCGACGTGGGCATTCTCGTCGGCCACTTGTTGCTCGCCGGTCGTTCCTTGGAACTGGCGCAGTGGGCGTTTGCCCACTACGGCACCGACCCCTCGCTTTCCCGTAGCTTGGCGCTGCAATTTGCCGGCATGGAGATCATGCGGCGGCTCATCGGCGTAGCTCAGTTGCCGCTAGCTGCTGACCTGCCGCGCAAGGAGGCGCTATTGACGACCTCGCGGGAGTTGGTGTTGGGACGTTAGGTATGGATACATTGCCCGAGGTCATTCCCTTGACGCCCTATTACCGGGAGATGGTGTGGGGCGGACGCCGTTTAGCTGCGCTCTATGGCAAGGCCCTGCCAGACGATGTGCTCATTGGCGAGTCCTTTGAACTGTCGGCGTACGAGGGCCGCGAGAGTCGGACGGCGGACGGTCGCTCGTTGCGGGAGTTGGTGGAAACGCATCGCGGCGACTTGGTCGGTACCGCGGTGTGGGCGCGCTACGGTGGGCGCTTTCCGTTGCTTATTAAGCTACTCGACGCTCAGCAAGACTTGTCGATCCAAGTGCATCCCGACGACGAGTACGCCCGGCGCAATGGGTTGGTGGACAGCGGCAAGATGGAGGCTTGGTACGTGCTGCAATCGGACGGCGGTCGCGTGGCTTGCGGGCTGGCCGAGGGCGTGGGCCGCGCGGAGTTTGTTGCCGCACACGCAGCCAATCGCGTCGCCGAAGTCGTCCGCTTTTACCCAGTTGCGCAAGGAGACGTGCTCTTTTTGCCGCCGGGTACGGTACACGCCCTTTGCCAAGGAGTCGTCCTGTACGAAGTGCAGCAAACGAGCGACCTAACCTTCCGCATTTACGACTACGGTCGGCCGCGCGAACTGCACTGGGAGCAGGCTCTTGAGGTCATCGACTTTGCCCAA
>VXZF01000407.1 GCA_009845645.1 Gemmatimonadota bacterium
GGACGCTCCGAGGTTGAAGGTAGGATACTCTCAGCCTAGGAACGGCCTCGACCATGGTCAACCTACTAACACCATTTAATCAAATGAAGGAGGCTCACTGTGGCTGAGATCAAAGAAGTCATGCTGCAGAATTACACCCGGCGCGAATTCCGCCAAGGTCTTGAGGCCGGGAAATTCCAGGCCGCGATCATCCCCACCGGCAGCATCGAGCAGCACCTCGAACACCTGCCCTTTGAACACGATATCGCCTCGTCAACTTGGGTGGCACGACAAGCCGCCCTGCGCATGTACCCAAAAGTGATCGTGGCCGTGCCCATGGCCGTGGGCATTTCCGAGCACCACATGAAGCACAAGGGCAGTCTCACGGCCAAACCGGGCTCGTGGCTGGCCGTACTCTTCGACGCGGTGGAGTGTTTTGCTCGCCACGGCATTGAGAACATCCTAATCCTCAACGGTCACGGCGGCAATGTGCGACCCGTGAATAGCATACTCCGTCAGTGGCGTCTCTTTTTCGAATCCACAGCTCCGGGGGTCAATCTGCACTTCCATCCCTATTGGAACTTGATTCCGCGGGCGCTCATTGACGAGCACATGGTCACCAAAAGTGCCCCGGGACACGCCACGGAATTCGAAACCTCACTGGCCATGCACATGTTCCCGGAGAAAATCCGTCAGGACGCCATGCAGGACCAAGAGGACAAAACGCCCTTGGAGGCCGATGCGGAAAAGGGAAGGATTTTGTCCGAAGAAGCGGTCAATCGGGTAGTGGAATATCTCGAGGCGATGATGGAAGGGAAAACCCTACTCGACGTGGGGGAGCGGTACTAAAGCCCACAGAGCTACAGTTCAAATGTGGGGACCGCGCTCCCGGATGACGCGGATCGCCAGATCGGGATCGACCTGCACAACTCCTCTTGGTTTGCACTTGGTATCAATTTCTCGAAAGGCTGTCCAGCAGCGTGTCCGGCAGGGCTTTTGCCAAGCGGTCGGGGAAGACTTTGACTCGGTCTTCATACCGCTGGCGCAGATCGGCGATCCACGCGTCAAAACGCTCTTTTTCCAGCGCCTTCCTCAAGGCGACCTCGGCCCTCCGGCGGGCCTGTTCAAAGGATTCTCGCCGGAACATTTCTCCGTTTTCCTCGTAGAACCGCCGGACATCTGCCTCGTCAATGGCGATTTGGTCGGTGACTTCCCGCTGTCTTATACCTCTGACCAACAACACCTGTCTAGTTTTCTCGACCCACTGTACCACCTCGGGATCTTCCGGCAGGCCGAGGCGCTCGGCGGCTGCCACAAAGAGCGCGGGCTTTTGCAAAAAGCGACGTCCGAGCAAATCGATAAAGACGCTGTCCAGCAAGGCCCGAGGCGCTCTGATCCTGTGCTGGCGCAATAGCGCCATGTAGTCCGCCAGAGAAATGGCCCCGCCCTCATAAGTGAAGAGTGGCACGCGTTTTTCTTCGTCGGTGAGCTGCAACCTTCCGCTCTCTCCCAAGGCCGCGCCTTTATCCTTCAGCAGAGTCGTCCCTGCAGAGACCCGTTGCCAGTTGAATTGGCGTGCCAAAGTGTCTGCTTGCTCCTCTTCGATGGCCCGTTGCTTCTCTTCCTGCAACTGCGTCCTTATGGCCTCCCGGTGAGTCTGTAGATCTGTGGGCCGGTCTGCTAAAAAGCGGACTAGGTGATAATTGCGGCCCCGAGGGAGAGGGGGCGAGACTTGGCCGGTGCCAAGGGTGTCGAATACCTCCACGGGGATCCCCAAGAGCCGTTCGGCAGCAGCGCGGGAGACAAATCCCAACTCGCCTTCCCGCAGGGCCGACCAAGTGTCGAGCGAATGCTTTCTGGCCAACTCGCCGAAGTCGCTCCCGGCTTCGAGCTGGGCGCGGATCTGCTGCGCTTGCTCCCGAGTCCGCACCAAAATGGCAGTGGTCCGACGCTCCCGCGCCATATCCTGCTGGTCGAAGAACTGGTGGATCTCCTCCTCGGACACTTGTATCTGGGGCAGGATCTCCTTGTCCCGATAGAGGGAGAGGAGGTATTCGCTCTTTTTCTCGTCGAGTGTTTTGAGCAAATCGGGGTCTTGATCCAAGCCTTTTTCATAGGCCTCAAGGAGCGCGATTTCCCGATCGACCAAAGTCTGTAGGTACTCTTCCCGGGCCCGCTGTCCTGCTTCATCACTGACCAGACTCGGCGCGAGACGGCGCACGAAGTGGCGAAGTTCCTCGGCGGTGATTTCCTCGGTACCAACTATGGCCACGACCGTTCCCTCGTGGTCTTGGACGCAGGCCGTCAGCAGAACCGTCATCAGTGCGAGCCGTACTCGGGGCGAGACCCAGCGCGCCGGCGCAACAGCCAGTCCCATTTTCGCTTCCTCGATTCAGAGTGGCCAGACAGGTGGCGCAAGAAAAGTAGGATGGGCAATAGGTGTATCAATATATTGGTTGAATCCTAGGATGGGAGTAAATATATTGAATGGAAAGGTCGAAACGAGATGAGATTATTTTCTTTTATCCTAGTGCTGAGCTTGGCGGCCCTGTTAGGGGCAGCGCCAGCCACGGCCGATGCGCCGGATTACTTCGCCATCCACATTCCAGCCGGAATTGCCCAACAAATGGAGATTGATGGGGAATTTTTCGATTGGTATTGGTTCCCTAGTTACGCCATCATTACTCGGGATGCGCTGCTCAGTCGCGATGGCCCGGACGGGCTCGACTTGAATGACTACGACGTCACCATCTGTGTGGGGTGGACGGGTGTTGATGAAGGCAATCAGCTCTGGGTCGCGCTCTATACGTTCGACGACTTCTACGATCGCGACATGCTGCGGGGCAGTCGCACGGTTGGCGACGACGGCTGGACCTTCGCGCTGGACCCCGATCACAGTGGTGGTGCAATTGATCCGGATGGGGTGTACAGCAATGGTCAGGAGTGGACGATGCAGGCGGCCGGCGATGCCGATGTGTTCGCCCTGCAGGGCTTCAGCGATAGCTACTCCCAATTCTGGGCCAACCAGCCGCCCCACCTCGTCTTCGCCACTGGGCCGGCCAGTGACAAGCCGTGGAGCCACGGCGATGAAGATGTGATCATTCACTATGAGTGGCGCATGACCTTGTTCTCTTTCTTTGATGCGGCTGTATCGACCGGCGAAGGCGGAGCCGAGACCAGCACGGTCATGGATCTGACTGAGAACGCGAAGATTCACCTCATGTTCCAGGGCAACGACTGGGACGGCGGCGACAGTCGGGACGGGGTCTGGGCTACTTCGAACGAGAGCGAAGCGACTGGCAACGGGGATTCCATGAACAGCTTTACCCTCATCGTTGATCCCGATGTCGAGGCCGCTGCCCCTGCCCCCACCGCGGTCGAGTCGACTGCTTGGGCCCGCATAAAGTCCAGTTTCGCAGACTAACCGCTCATCTGTACTTATCCTTGGAAATAAATGGGGGCAATCCGCAGGTCGGATGCCCCCATTCAGTTGCTTATCGCTCGTTCAAGTGGTTTGTCTAAAAGTGACTTTTGAGCTGTCCCCAGGATTGGTCTTCAACTGCCGTAGAAGCGGATTCTGGAAAAAAGCCAGCGCCCAAGACGAAAT
>VXZF01000064.1 GCA_009845645.1 Gemmatimonadota bacterium
GTGGTCTGCTTTATCGACGGCCGGGCCAAGCGCAGCCAGTACCGCTACTTCAAAATCCGCGATCTCGCGCAGCCCGACGACTACGCCGCCATCCACCAAGTAGTCTATCGCCGCTTCCGCGGCCTAGCCGAGCGCAACGAGCCGCGGCCCGACTTGCTGCTCATCGACGGCGGGCCGGGCCAACTCGCCAGCGCAGTCGCCGCCTTGCGCGAGCTAGACATAACAGACCAACCCGTCGTCGGCCTCGCCAAGCGCTTTGAGGAAGTAGTTCTGCCGGACCAGCGCGATCCCCTGCTGCTGCCCAAGACCTCGGCCAGCCTGCGCCTGTTGCAGATGCTGCGCGACGAAGCCCATCGCTTCGCGCTCAAAAACCACCGCCAGCAACGCGCCAAGAGCGCACTCAGCTCAACCTTGGATCACGTCCCCGGCATTGGCCCGCAAAAGCGCAAGGCCCTGCTCGTTGCCTTTGGCTCGGTCAAGCGCATCGCCGCCACGCCAGCCGAGGAAATCGCCGCCCTTCCCGGCTTCAGCCGCAAACAAGCCGACGCCTTGCTCGCCCATCTCAACGGCCCGGATCATGCCCCGCCCGAAATCCACGCCTGAACGCCCGCTGCCAGCGGCCCTGTCCGACCCCTGCGAGCGCTTCCTCAAGGCCATGGAGCGCGACAATGGGCTGGCGGCCAATACCCTCGACGCCTATCGCCGCGACCTCAACCGCTATCTGCACCACCTGTCCGCCCAAGGCGTCGAGCATATAGAAGCCGTCCAACACCAACACATCGCCCACTTGCTCCACTCGCTGCGCGACGCCGGTCTGACTGCTTCGACCATGGCCCGCAACCTCACCTCGATAAAGCGCTTCCACCAGTATTTACTGCTCAAGGGGGAAACGACGCATAATCCAGCCGAACTCCTCGACCCACCCAAACTGGAGCGCCGCCTCCCCGACGTACTCTCAGTCGAGGAAATCGCCGCCCTCCTCACCGCGCCTGACCACGACGAACCGCTGGGTCAGCGCGATCGGGCCATCCTCGCCGTGCTCTACGCCACCGGCATCCGCGTCTCCGAACTAACCGCGCTGCAACAGGAGGCCCTGCTGCTGACGCGGGGCCTCATCCGCATCCGCGGCCGGAGCGAGCGCATCGTGCCCATCGCAGCCAAAGACGCTCGCACTCTCAGACACTACCTGCGCCAAGGCCGCCCCCATCTCGCCCGTCCCGACTCAAGCGATCACGTCTTTCTCAACGCCCAAGGCGGCCCGCTCTCGCGGATGAGCGTGTGGAAGATCATCAAAACCGCCGGCGACAAGGCCCGCATCGACAGGGAAATCAGCCCCCATACCCTGCGCCACTCCTTTGCCACGCATCTGTTAGAAGGCGGTGCCAACCTCCGCGCCGTACAGGAACTGTTGGGCCACGCCGACATCTCCACCACCCAGATCTACACACACCTCGACCTCAGCTATCTCAAAGAGGTCCACAAGACCTACCACCCCCGAGGTTAGATGGAGTCTCAGCTAGTCGTCGCCGCAGGACTCAACAAGTACTTCCCCTCTGGAGTGCAAGCCCTACACGACCTCAATTTGGAAATCAGCCGTGGTCAATTCGTCTCCATCGTTGGCCCTTCCGGCTGCGGCAAATCTACCTTCCTCCGCCTCGTGGCCGGCCTCGACCAGCCCACGAGCGGCGAGCTGCGCGTGGAGGGCCACGATCCGCTTGGCCTCGCCTTCGTCTTTCAAGACGCCACGCTGCTGCCTTGGCGATCGGTCGCACACAACATCACCCTCCCCTTAGAGCTGCGCCACGAGGATGCTGACGAGCGCGTCACCCAAACGCTTGAACTAGTCGGCCTAACCGACTTTGCCGATGCGTACCCGGCCCAACTCTCCGGCGGCATGCGCATGAGAGTCTCCATTGCCCGCGCGCTGGTGACCCGCCCCCAGATCCTGCTCCTCGACGAGCCTTTTGGCGCGCTCGACGAAATCACCCGCCAGCGGCTCAACGAGGAGTTGTTGCGCCTGTGGCAGGAAGACCACTGGACCAGTCTCTTCGTCACGCACAACGTCTCCGAGGCCGTGTTCCTCAGCCAGCGGGTCCTCGTGATGAGCGCGCGTCCCGGCCGCATCCTCGCCGACATCCCCATCCCGTTTCCCTATCCGCGCTCAGCGTACCTGCGCAGCGCCCCTGAATTCATCCGCATAGCCAACGGGATTTCGCGCCAACTCGCCCACGCCGATGAGCTATGAAACGCCTGCGCTCCCTGACGACTAACGTCCTGCCTCCGCTGCTGTTCTTCGCCTTGGTCTTATGCGCTTGGCAAGCGGCAGTCTCGCTCTTTGGTATCGAACCTTTTTTATTACCCGGTCCCCTGCTCGTAGCCCAGGCCATCGCCGACAACTTGCCGCGCCTGCTGTCGGCTACCCTGCTGACGGCCTCGGGCGCCCTCTTGGGCTTTGTCCTCAGCTTTGCCTTTGGCTTCTTGGTCGCCCTGCTGTTTTCCCAGTCGCGCCTCATCGAGCGCAGCCTCTACCCATACGCGATCTTCCTGCAGACCATGCCCATCGTAGCCATAGCGCCGCTGATCATCCTGTGGATCGGCTACGGCCTCCAAGGCGTAGTGGCCGTCTCCTTCATCATCGCCCTCTTCCCAGTCATCGCCAATACCACCGACGGCCTAACCCGCGTCGATCCCCACATCCTCGACTTCTTCGCGCTCAACAAGGCCAACCGCTGGCAGGTGCTGTTCAAGCTCCGCGTCCCCGGCGCTGTCCCCCAGATGCTCGTCGGTGCCCGCATCTCCAGCGGCCTGTCGGTCATCGGCGCGATTGTCGGCGAATTCTTCGCCGGCTACGGCACCGAGGACTTTGGCCTCGGCTACTTGATCATCCTCACCAACGGCCAAGCCAAAACCGACTACCTGTTCGCCTGCATTCTATTTTGCACGTTGCTCGGCTTGGGGCTATTTACCACCGTGGGCAGCTTGAGTAATTTCTTGCTCAGACGCTGGACGGGCGCGCCCGAGTGAAATGGCAGCGCGCCAACTCCACCACAATCACTAGGAGAATTCCCGTGATGTTCAAATACTCGCTCCTGGCGGCTTTCCTCGCGCTCGTCGCCTGCGCCGCTGAAAAAGAAGTCCCCACAGCCGAGGCCCTACCCAAGGTCCAACTAGCGCTCAATTGGTTCCCAGAAGCCGAACACGGCGGCTTGTACGCAGCCGCCGTCCACGGCTACTACGAGGAGAACGGCGTTGAGGTCGAAATCCTCGGCGGTGGCCCGGATGCGCCGGTCGTCCAGCGCGTGGCCACCGACGCGGTAGCCTTTGGCATAACAAATGCCGACGACATCCTGTACGCCCGCGCCCAACAAATCCCCATAGTTGCGCTCATGGCGTCCTACCAGATCAGCCCGCGCTGCATCATGGTCCACGAGAGTTCAGGTATCGACTCCATTTCGCAAATCGAAAACATTACCCTGGCCTTGTCTCAACGCCCGGCCTTCTCGCACTATCTGCGCTGGAAATACCCATTTGAAGGCGTCACGATCGTCCCCTATCCCGGCAATGTGGCCCAATTCCTCGCGG
>VXZF01000530.1:0-714 GCA_009845645.1 Gemmatimonadota bacterium
CGGTCAGCGCCGTCTGATCGAAGAGATCGGGCAATCCCAATACGTGCGCGAACTCGTGGCACATCGTCGAGGCCGTAATGCTGAAGGTGTGGCCCCGCTGCGTGGTGCCACCGAATCCCGTGAAGCGACTCCTCACCCGCACAAAGCCACCGCCGGCTGCCGGATCGCCACTAATGTAATCGGCGTCTAGCCCCAGACTGGCGATGCCAGTGGCCGCGCCGACGAAGAAATCGCGGGGAGCAGTATGCAAGTTGATAAAGACGACATCGACGTACCCATCGTCGTCACCTGAGTTGGGCACTCCGTCGGGGCCGTCGTTGTCAAAGTGCCCAAAATCGGCGTCCGCGTCGGCGGCTGTAAGAATCTCCAGATTGAAGCGACCAAACTGGCCCCTAGCTCCTAAAGTATCAGCCAAGTAGGTATCTGCGGCCGCACGCGAGCGATAGCGCCGAGGCAGTACCTGACCATCGACGTGAATCCGCCCACCCGACATCTCGCGGTAGAAGTGGGCAAAACTGCCGGGCAACTCGTCGTCGAAAAGATCGCTTGCCCACGAGGGCGCAGTGGTAGGAGCACCCTCATCTTGGAACTGCGCGAAGATAACTAATGCACTCAGGTGCTCCGGCGTCTGCACAACCTGCTGCGCCGCCGACTCCAACGCCGCGCAGGCAAACTGGGCCGCTAGAGCTTGAGAGGGAAGGAAAAGAAGGAAAA
>VXZF01000530.1:724-3579 GCA_009845645.1 Gemmatimonadota bacterium
GATGGAATCCCAATCAATTTGGTAGCGCGTCTTTTGGTCGGTCAGCGCCCTCATCACGCGGGAACGGGCGCAGGCGCGGGTATCAACCGGGGGATGCGTAATGGCTTGGTTGATCTGCTCGTCGCTTACTACTCGCTTGACCATCCCGCGCTCGTACAGATCAAAATAGAGACTTCGCGCCGCGTTGAGATTGTGGTATTCCAAATCCAAACTTTGGATCCAAGTATCCTGCCAGTCCAACCCCTCTTCCCGCATGAAGTACTCCAACAGCCACTTCTTAGCCACCCAATCGACGCGATCAACCAAGCACCCAGGATCGTGCTCTAAGGCGTCGATGACAAAGCGCCACTCGTCCAACACCCAATCGCCCTCTTCGTCCCGGCCACGCAAATGGCGCTCGGCCAAGTCGAGATACGCGCGCTGGATCTCCGTAGCCGTAGTGTAGCGACCGTCCTCTAGCTGCACTTCCCAGCAATAGGTCATGTCGCGCGAAATGTCGCGGATGGCCTGCACCGGGTCGAGGAGCTTGATGTCGTCGCAGATCACGCGCTCTTGCTCTTCCAAAAGCTGCAATACCAAGGCCGTGGTCCCCACCTTCAGGGCCGTGGCGTACTCCATCATGTTCGAGTCGCCTACCAAGAGGTGCAAGCGGCGGTATAGCCCCCAGTCGGCCAGCGGTTCGTCGCGCGTGTTGATGATCGCGCGACTGAACTGAATCCACTGGTAAATCTCGGTGACGATGTGGTCGGCCCGCTGCGACAGTTGGAATCCAACGCCTTCGTCCTCGGCATTGCCGTACTCGAAAATATCCGTGTGGCAACCCACGCGGCCAGCACCGGCGAATATCTGGCGGGTGACGAAAAAAGGCAGCATGGTCGGCAGCAGCACTTGCGAAAACGGCACCTCTCGTCGCACGAGGTAGTTTTCGTGGCAGCCAAACGTAGCCCCTGTGTAGTGGTCTATATTGTTCTTGAAAAAGGCCGCGCTATCGGCCAAGCCAAGCTGATCTAACGCGCGCTGCACCAACCGCTCGCCAGCCCGATCGGCAGCCACCAAATCAAAGAGCCCAGTGCACTCTGGAGTGGCATATTCGACGTGGCCCATGTCGATGTATAAGCGCCCGCCGTTGAAGAGAAAGCCGCCGTTGCCGGGCGGCTCGTCGCGGCCCCGATAGTGCATATCGACAATGCCCAAGCCGTCGCGGTAGAACACGCAGTCCTTGGCCTTTATCGACACGAAATCGGGACTCAAAAAGGGATCCGAAGCCGGCGGCAGACAGCCGAACTCGGTTTCCAGCCCGTAAATGCGACCTTCCATACTATACCTCGAAGTAGGAAGCGAGTGGCTCAGCTAGTTGTTCCGCAGTGAGCAAGCGGAACTTCGACTTGGCGGCGCGGTCGCGGTCGAGCACTGCGGCCTCGACTGTTAGCTCTTGCAAGCCGCCCTTGAGAAAATCGCGTACAGCTTCCGCGCTGGGCACCTCTCCATCGCGAGCATCGAGGGTCAACCGACCCAACCCCCACACCTCCAACGCCGCGCCCAAGGCTTGGTCGAGGGGAAGCTCTGGACTAGTCTCTTGCAGTTGTGCCGTCATCGCCTGTGCGCTCTCTGCATTGCCGCTAATGGCCGCCGCCCCACCACTCTGGGCAAAAGACCCATCGGCGTCAATAGTGAAAAAAGCGTCTCCGCCGCCATCCGGGTCTAGCTCGGCCATCAGCACGCGGGCGACAAAGGGCGAGCGAAATAGTTCGTCGAAAGCCGCCTTCATCAGCGGGCCGATGCCAAAGCTGACCAACCGCTGCAAGGTCACGTCGTTGGCCGACAGGTTGAATCCCTCGAGATGGGCGATGTCGATGACAGCTTTGCGCAGCTTCTCGATGTCGGCCGGGTGCCCCACGGCCGCGAAGGCGATCTCGTCGTACACCTCAAAGAGCTTGCGCGGGCCTGGGGTAGCCGTCAGCAGCAGTACCCCATCGGCATACATCGTGCCCACTACCGGACTGCCGCTCGCGAGCTGGTCTTCCACGTACTCGCGGCGGTTGTTGATGGCCTCGACCCAGCGATAAGGTTCTTCTAACATGCCCCTCAAGCCCTTTGATAGAGCGTGGCCAAATCCGCTTCGGGCACAGTGTGCAAGCCCGCGGCCGTCACCTGCACGACCTGGGGAAAGATGTGGGCAGCCTCGCGGAAGCCGCCGGTAGCCGTGTCGTATTCAGCGGCTGTCTCCAGCATCTTAAGCACCAGCTCGACCGCCTGCTCCCCGGCCATTTCCCGCAGCGGCAGCGGCCCCCAGCGGTTTTGGTAGTACAGCGCGCCGCGCACAATGTGTGCGCCCGACCCGGTGGCGCAGAAATCCACGCACTCGAATTCAGCCCCCAAGAGGTCGTAAAAGAAAATTTTGCCCTCCGCGGCCGCGTGGTCAAAAGCCGCGAAAATCGGCACCACCGCGCCAATCCCCTGCATGGCCAGCGGCAAGTTCTGGCGCAACAGCCGCGACAACGTCCGCACCTTGCCGTCCAAGCTCAGCCCTTGTAGCTGGCTGCGGCGGTAGTACTGCACCGACATTTCCAGCATCCGCGCAATGTCCCACGCCACGGCTGGCGAGCCGGCAATAGCCATGACTGCTTCGTCGTCGATGATCAGCACTTTGTCGGCGCGGTCGTACACCACCGAGTTACCCATAGTAGCACGGCGGTCGCCAGCCACCACCACTCCATCGGCGCAACGCACTGCTACAATCGTGGTGCCCTCGACCGGCTGCAAGGACGCTTCTGCAGCGGCGACTGGGGCGGCAGGCAAAAGCCCCCGCTCCTTGAGCAAGTCGAGAAAGTCGCAGCTTTCCATCGTTTCAATCC
>VXZF01000758.1 GCA_009845645.1 Gemmatimonadota bacterium
AAGATTGAAGCGAGTATCGGCGTTGTCCGGTGCTAGCTTGAGTGCCTTGGCAAAAGCTTGGACGGCTTGCTGCAAATTGCCGTTCATCAGATAAGCCGAGCCCAGATTGTTAAAGCCCTGGGCATAGCGCGGATTGAGCGCTAGCACGATCTCGTAGTGGTGGATCGCTTCGTCGATGCGTCCCTGCCGCAGGAGAACATTGGCCAAGTTGTTGCGGGCACTAAGGTCTTGGTCGTTGATGCGCAATGCCGCAGCATACTCGCCGCCGGCCTCGGCGTAGCGACCAAGACCTCCGTAGAGCACCCCTAGGTTGTAGTGCGCGTTGGCATCGTCGGGGTAGAGGTTGAGGATATAGCGAAAACGCTCGATATCGGCGCTGACGGGTTGGATGCGTTTGAACATGGCTAAGAGCTTCTCGCCCCGGTCTTGGTCTCCTCGCCGCAAAAAGAGCGTGCCGAGTCGGTGGTAGGCTTCGCCCTCAAAGGGATCAAGGACAATGGCTTGCTTAAAGAGACGCTCGGCTTCGTCTAAGTGGCCTTGCTGCATGCGGACTTGGCCAAGCCCAGTATAGGGCGGGGCGTAGTTCGGGTCTAGGCTGATCATGCGCGCGAAGTTAGCCGCAGCCTCCTCCAATAGGCCCTGCTTGCCTTGGATTTGTCCCAGCCGGAAGTAAGCGTCGCCATAGGTGGTGTCTATCTCAGTGGTACGGGCAAAAGCGCGGCTGGCCTCGTCGTAGCGCGCCTGCCGCTCATAGACCACTCCCAAATTGTAGTGGATGGCCGCGTCGTCGGAGTGTTGGAGGGCTTGCTGGAGGGCCTCTATGGCTTCGCTGTAGTGCCCGTCGTCGGCGTAGGCTATGGCGAGTTTACGGTAGAAGTCCCCCCGCTCGGGGACGGCGTGCAAACCCTCTTGATAGATGATTGCAGCATCGGCGTTGCGCCGCTGCCGGACGTAGATATCGCCCAAAAGGAGATAGGCATCGGCGTGGTCGGGGGCTAGCTGAACGGCCTGCTCGGCCAGTTGCGCCGCCGGCGCTAGATGGCCTTGAACCAGATTGAGGCGAGCCAAGAGCAAGAGGGCTTCAAGGTGCTGGCTATTGGCTGCGAGGATCTGGTTACACGCGGTGACTGCATCGGCGTATTTGCCCTCCGTCGCTAGACGCTTGGCTTCTGCTAAGTGGTCGTCGGAACCGTCGCAAGCGCAAAGCAATGCGCAGGCGAAAAAACCCAGTGCCCTATAGCTGAGCCGCGTCATACATGGTCGCCAAGTGATCCTCGTGGATGGAGATTTGTGCGGCATGCTTTTCCCGCAGGCGGTCAATCAGTTCGTTATAGAGGCGATTTTCCTCCCCCTTGGTCCACCAGTAGCGAACTTGTTTGACCACCTCGTCGTATGGCTTAGGCTTTTCGGGGGTCTTTTCCAGCACTTTAAACAGCGAGAAACCACCTTGGCGGTGCGGGGTCGCAGTGATAGCCACCGGACCAGTGAGCACGCCAACCTCTGCGGCTAGGGCCTCTGTCAACAACTCGCCGAAAACCACCCGCTCGAAGGAGTGGATGTGGAAGCGGCCCTCGTCGCCGCCCTGGCGGATGCTGTAACTTGCAGCCAAGGCCGCTATGTCTTCACCCGCTCGAATGCGTGCCGCTAGCGCCTCCGCCTCTTCTTGGGTGGCAACTAGGATCTCCCGCACGGTCACTTCTCGATCTTCCATGAAACGATGCAGATTGGCCTCGTAGTAGCGTCGAAGCACATCTTCGCTCAGGTCGACGTGCTCTTCCACGTCGCGGCGGCGCAGCTCTTCGATGAGCATTGCGCGTTTTTTGATCCGCAGCCAGTCGGCTATCGCTGGCTCCTGCGCCAAGCCGCGGCGTTCGATTGCCACGGGGAAGAGTACCTCGGGCACCAGATAGAGCCGAACGAACTCATCAATACCGCTACTGTCAGTGCCCACTGAGGCGACCCGACGCACTTTCGGATAGAGGGCTAGGAAGTCAGCTAGCGTTATCTGGCCACCGTCGTAGCGTCCCACAACGCCCCCCGCGTCGATAGCCTCCACATTGTCTTGAGCGACGATGGTGGCTAACTCAGAGATACTATGGGGATCTAGTTCGACATTGTATTCCCGCATCAACTCGGCAATGAGCGCTCGCCGACGTTCGCCGAAGGCGGCCATTAGTGTCCCTTGGGAAAAAATCAAGTAATAGCTGGCTGGCGCGGGACGTTCGTCCAACACCTTATAGATGTCGTAGCCAGCTTCGACCTTCAGCGGTTCGCTAATCTCGCCTTTAGCGAGCTCGAAGAGCACATCCGCCACATCGAGAGAAACCCCGAACTCTTCGATACTATTTCGTCCAACGTAGGAGTTCAACTCCCCTTGGAGATTCCCTTGCTGCTGGTGGGTCAGGGGTTGGTCGGATAGTTCCTCAAACGGGGTCCCACTCTCTAGGGCACGCAGGACTTGGGCGGCCTTGTCGGCGGTACTCGAGCGGATGCGGGCGAGTTTTAGGAGCCGGTTCCACTTGCTCTCGCCCCACTGCCGCTTTATTTCCTCTTGCGGCAGGTCGATTTTGTCTTGGATTTCCAGCTTGACGAATTCTTGGAAGAGCTTTTCTCTTCGCGCCTGTTCCCATTGCTCTATAAAATCTGAGTCGCTATCGATCTGCCTCTTCCGCGCCTCTAGCAACAGAAGCTCCATGTCGATCATTGATTGGAGATATTCGTCGAATGCAGCGACGCCCTCCCGCTCGGAGAGCAGCAGGGGGGGCATGTTGCTTTTGAAGCGCTGTAAATTTTCGAAGGTAATAGCGACTTCGCCCACGCGGGCTACGACGTTTTTGTCGCTTTGGGGGGAACTACAGGCGGCGATAATGACCAGAGACAAACAACCGATCGCACGCACCGCCATTTCAGCTCTTATTTTCGCGTGGGGTGCGGGCGTAGTACACTTCGCGCTGGAAGTCATAGGGGATATCGACGGTTTCCACAGGGGCGTCGCGGAAGTCGAATCTCAGCACCATTTCGCGCACCCACAGCGTAAATTCCTCGACGTCGCGGTCGAGCGGGGGAAAGACCAAATACCCTTCTTTCTCTTGGCCGCTGAAGATCATGTCGTCGGTAAACAGAGTGCGCTGCAAGAGATCGCGCCGCGCCTTAAAGCCCTTGCGCGCATTGCCGCCGTAGGCTTGGGCATAGGGCCAATAGTACTCGGTCAGGGCGAGGAGACTAAGTGCCTTATAGCGCCGCCCATTGGGGGCGATCAATTCGATGTTGGCCGGATTTAGGCGGACTTTGGGATAGGCATAGTTTTTGACTTTGACTAAAAAAACGGTAAACCGCGTCGGTGCCTGCTCTTCGCCGGGCGGCGTCCAATCGCCATAGGTGTAGGGATTGGTCGCCACGGCGTAGGGATTGGGCAAGGTAAAACCCTCAGGGGCTTCTGAGACGCCGGCGAATTGCCGGTTTAGAGCCTCGGCCGACATGGGCAACATCGCTACCTCTAGACGATCTTTGACGAAAGTGATGCTGTGATCGTCTCCGACTAAGTAGTTGTCATCCGCGATTTCCGTGGGCAC
>VXZF01000129.1 GCA_009845645.1 Gemmatimonadota bacterium
GCATCTCTAGGCGAGCTACGTCCGACATCAAGCCATCCCGATCCATGGTCCGCACCTCAAAGTGGAACAGACCGGCCGGCACGTCTTGATACGTCACCCGATTGGCGGGCGCGAATGCGCTCCACTCTTCTGCCGGACCGTAGCCGACGAGCCGATGGCTGTAGCGCATCTGCTCGGCCCCACTCCTAAAACTGATGCCCTGGAAGTGGAACTGAATCTCGGGTGTGCTATCTGGGCAGGACACAGATTGGGGCTCGCCGAAAGTCCGCCCGGCTACGACTTGGCGGATGCGGATGCGAGGCGGCGTCTCCCCGGGCTGATACGCAATCAGCCCTGCCCGCGTACCGAACCACAGTTGGCCTTGGCTATCGCGCAGAATGGCATCGACGATATTCTCAAGAGCGGACTTTCCGAGACGAATGCTTTGGAAGGTTCGACCGTCGTATTTTAGCACCCCCCCACCGCAGGTCCCAATCCACAGGCATTCTTGCTGCGGGTCGGCCACCAAGGCCAGAATGCCGTTGGCGGACAGATCGCCTTGGTCAACTGTAAATTGGCGCACCTCTTTGGATTGGTAGTCAACGGCAAAAAGGCCGTGGGCGGTTCCCATCCAAATCGCGTCCTGGTACTCACACAAAGCATTCACATAGCCGACGGCCTCTATGCCAGCCATGTCACACGCGCGGAGATGACCATCCTTGTAATTGTACAGAGCCGGCCTTATTCCATAGAGGCCGAGCCAAAAGGAGCCTTCTCGATCCTGTAGCACGGCTCTATAACCCTGAGGCGGCAGATCCTCAATCGCAATGAAGCGATTTGCCTCGATCCGTCCTAGTTGCCACTCGGAAGTGCAGGCGAGTAAGTGCCCTTCTCGGCCTTGGAACAACATCTTGATTTCCACACCCCCTGCGATCACCGCGATCGCTTGGGTTTCTCTACCTACCGACTTGAATACTTGTCCCTCGGGGCCGACGCTCCAAACCTGCCCTTGTCGATCTACTACCATAGATAAGACGGTATAACCGACCTCCACCGGATGGATCCGGTGGTCCTCTAAGCAGGCCAAGCCTCCGGTCGTGCCAATCCAGATCCGGCCCTCTTGGTCTTCTCTCAGACGCCGAACCTCGTTGTCGGGCAGGCCGTCTTTTTTGTCGTATAGCTGGATACTGATTGGATCGCAAAAGATCAGCCCGCCACCCCACAGCCCCACCCAAATATTTCCTTCGCTATCCTCGTAGGTCAGGCGCGTATCCGAAAACTGAACATCCGGCAAGCCGGCTGAGAAAGGATGCCATTTCTCTCCATCATACACTACCACCCCCCGGCGGCTCAGCCAGATCCGATCGCAGTCGTCCACGCGCACATGGCGCGTTCCGACTTCCGCCCCCTCAACTTCCTCGTCTGCGCGGATGGTCTCGAAGTGTTGGCTCGCGGGCTCGTAGCGGCCTACAACTACTTCTGTGCCTACGTAGCGGAAACCGATCCACAGGTTGCCAGCAGTGTCTTGAGCGAAATTCCAAGGCCACTGCAACTGCGTCGCGTCAGGTCCATCACCTGAATCTGTGTTCATGCGCTGGCCATCCATGCTGAGGACTCCACGCCTCTGCGTGGCCAGCCACGTCGTACCCGCCGAGTCGGTCGCCATGTCGTACACCAGTCCTAGGGGCTTACCCGCTAGTTCCGTCATGCACTCTACACACCGTCCCTCGACGAACCGGCCCACCCCCGCTGAGGTCAGCACTCGCACTGAGCCGTCGGCTTGGGGTTGCAGGCCGAATATGTCGTTGGAAGGTAGCCCGTGTTCGGTGGTGTACACCTGAAAGCCGCGCCCGTCGTAGGCTGCTATCCCACCGCCGAACGTGCCGAATAACAGCCTTCCGTCCGCATCTTCTTCAATAGCTGTTATGGAGAGATGGGGCAGCCCATCCGACAGGCCGAAGGTGTCAAAATGCGCTCCGTCGAAGCGGCTTATGCCGCCGTCGGTTGTGCCGATCCAGAGGAGGCCGTGGCGGTCTTGGTAGATGGCTTCCACGTACATCCCAGCCAGCCCGTCGAAGACTGTGTATTGCTGTCCGAGGATGTGACCAAATGCCTTCTTTTGGCTTGGGGCCGCGTGGTTCATCGTTGATTCGTCCACTTTGGGACTCCTTACGGCGTCGGCGCGTCTTCCCGCAACAGTCCTTCCGTCTTTAGCTCGGCCCAGAGGTCCGTTGGTATTTCGTGCTGAAACCACTGGGCGTTGGTCTCGATGTGCGCCGGTGTTTGCGCTCCTGGGATAATGGCCGCGACGAGGGGGTTTCCGAGCGGGAACTGCATGGCGGCGGCGGGCAAGGGCACGTCGTGCCGCTGGCAGACGGCTTGGATGCGGCGGGTCTTTGCGAGGATTTCGGGCGAGGCGGTGTCATAGGCGTAGCGGGCACCTTCGACTGGGCCGGAGGCGAGGATGCCGGAAGCAAAGACCGAGCCGATGACGATGCGCACGTCGCGCTCCGCACAGAGCGGGAATTCCTCGTCGAGGGAATCTTGGTCCAAAAGAGTATAGGGCATGGCGACGATGCAGAAGTCGAGGTCGGCCGCGTCGAGCAGGCGCGGCATGGCCCCCATGCGGTTGAGGCCCGCGCCGACGGCCTTGACTAGCCCTTGGGAGCGCAGCTCGTCGAGGGCGCGCCAGCCGCTGGTGATTAGGTGGTTGACGTGGGCGGAGAAGCGCTGCTCGCTGTCGTGGAAAAAGCTGTCGAGGTCGTGGATCAAGAGCAGATCAATGGAGTTGAGGCCCAGCCGCTGCAAGCTGTCTTCCCACGAGCGCATGATGCCGTCGTACCCGTAGTCGAAGCGGAAGTCAAAGGGCAAGCCGCCGATCCAGAAGCCCTTCTCGAAAGAATCGAGATCGCGGGTAGCTGTGAGCACTCGGCCGACCTTGGTCGAGAGGACGAAGTCTTTGCGCTCCTGCTGGCGGAGAAAGTAGCCGAGGCGGTGTTCGCTTTTGCCATAGCCGTAGAACGGAGCGGTGTCGTAGTAGCGGATGCCGGCGTCCCAAGCTGCTTGCAGGGTGTCTTGGGCCTGGGTTTCGCTGACCGGGTCGAAAAGCTCGCCCAAAGGGGCACCGCCAAAGCCGAGCGTGCTTAGCTCGACGCCGGTGCGCAAAGCGCGCGTGGGGATAGTGGACATGGGTGCTTCCTTTCGTTTTGCAGATTGCTTTAAAGAATGTTAGAAGCGGCCGTGATGCGATTCGGCTGGTGCTTGGTACTCCACTTTGAGGTGGGGCGTTTCGAGCCGCTTGTGGCCCTCTACTTTGGAGGTCAAGCAGCTTTCGAGTGCGCCGCTGACGATTAGGGTGCGCTCGGCGGGAAAGGGCGCTTGGCCGGTTTCGATCATTTCCCAGATCTTGGCCACCAGACAGGCCGAGTACGTGACGTTGGGCGTCGGCGGCAAGAAAAATTGGGTCGAGACGGGATCGTCTTCGCCAGCTATCTTACAGGCGAAGCAGTAGTCTCGGATGGCACCGTTGAGCATCAGGAGGGTCGTCTTGAGGCCGTCGTTGTGCTCGATGAAGTACGCGGC
>VXZF01000362.1 GCA_009845645.1 Gemmatimonadota bacterium
CCGCCAGCCGACCAAGTGATCAGCACGTATGAGAAGCGGCCAATCCACGCAAAGGCACTGGCCGGCTGCGGGTTGATGAAGAGGTAGTAAGCAGCCAGCGCCCCGACGATCAACCCGGTTAGCAAGCCTATACTGCTAGCGAGATACTGCAGGCGGGGCAAGTTTAGAGAGTACGCTGCGTCATGCCGACGCATGCGCCGGGCCCGGCGCATGTGCATACAGCTAACGCTGACGCCGCCGGCCAGAACCAGTAGGATGCTGCTGACTAATACTAACTCGTTGTTCAAGAGGTCCATCCCTTTGCGCTGAAGAGCTTCCACCACTGCCGACTCACCATCCCCAGATAGAACAACAGGCCGGTCGCAATCCCCCACAGTTCCCACGGCGCGCTACGGCCGATGCGGACACTCCGAGTGGACGATTGCTGTCTGCCCGATCCCGTAGCGCGCCCCTCGCCTTTGGCCGAACCGCGCGCAGCCGGGGGCGCGTAATCTCGGCGGCGGTCTGCTTCCCCGCGCGCTGTGCCGACGACAGCGCGCTGTGGCACGACGTGGCTCGTACCTTTAAGAGCTTGTTTTTGGGGGAAAACCAACTCGCGTTGCGCAGCGGGCAGTGCTTCGGTCCAAGCGAGTAGTTTTCTCGCCGCGTCTATGCTTTCGACTTCAGCCAACCTGCTCGCCTTCCCGAGGGAAAAAGCCAGCCGTCCGCGGACAAACCCCTGATAGAGTACGTCCTGTGTCGCACTGCGGCGCACGTGGAGCTTTTGCGCCAATTCATCGCGTTGCTTTTGCAGATGCACCAAACGGCTGACGACCATATGAGTCTCCATAGACTGGTGCTGTGCCGCGCTAGCCGCGCCAGTGAGCGGGCGTCGCCGTGCAGCGCGGGCCAATTGCGCGGCGTCAAAGCGGGCCTCTAATTCGACCTCGCCAAACAGCGTCGTCCCCCAGATGACTTCGGCCCTGGGAATGTCGGGTAAGCTGTGGTTGTAAAAACGCGGCTCGGCCCGCTGGCCGTCCACCCACCAGTGGCCATCGCCGGTAGCCAATACCTTGCGCAAGCGACCGCGACCGTCTTGCAAGTACAAACCGGCCATAAAGCCGCTCTCGACCCGGTCAGTGTCCCAGCAATGAGCGCGTAGGATATTGGACCTGAGCAGGTACACAACGGGAATTTCAACTCGGATTGGGGTCAAGCGCGTCTCGCCGATCCGGTGCCCATTGAGGAATAGCTCAGCTTCGTCGTCAGCCCAAAAAATCAGTACCAGTTTGGAATTGGCCGGCAATAGCCGACTGTCTTCTTTTCGCTTTGCCAATTCGCGCAGTTTATCCCCCCCATAGAGGCGGACCAAGGTGTCGATGCTAGCGGACACTTGGTTGTACTGTTGTCTGAGTGCCACCACGTCATCGGCCGCGGCGGCCGCAGCCCAGCCAACTCCGCACACTGCCCAAGCCAACCAACACATCGGGGCGTTCAAAACTCTAGGTGACTCCCGAGCAACATCATCCTACCTCTGCGCTCATCTGCGAATTAGATATTCGATTTGGATTGCCCCCCATCGACATTGATGCAGGCACCGGTCACCCATTTCGACCGGTCGGACGCCAAAAAGGCCACTACATCGGCGACTTCTTCCGGCGTGCCAAAGCGACCAAAGGGGATATTGGCGTCGATAAAGGCTTGGATTTTCGCTGGATTTTCCTTCATCCGTCGCTCCCAACTCCCCCCGGGAAAGATAATGGAGCCTGGGGCCACGGTATTGACGCGGATGTTCTTTTTCGCTGCTTCAATGGCCAAGTTGGCCCCTAAGCTGATCAGCGCTGCCTTGGCGGCATTATACGAAATAGGCCCACCGGTTTCACGGCCAAAGATCGAAGAAATGTGGACGATACTGCCGCCCCCGCGCACTTCCATTAAGGGAATCGCCGCACGGCTCACCCGCACGGCCGAAAGAAAACTCAAATTGATGATGTCGTTCCACTCGGCATCGTCGATCTCGACAAAGGGGGTCCACTTCGACCCGCCGACATTGTTTACGAGAATGTCGAGTCCACCAAAGCGACTTTTTGCAGCCTCCACTACGGCAATCGCACCCTCCGGCGTTGTCACATCTTGCGTGGTCGCCTCCACCTCTGCGCCTTCATTTGCCAATTCGGCAGCCGCTTCCGCCAGCGCGTCGGCACCGCGCGCGCAGATGCAAAGCTGCGCTCCTTCGGCGGCCAAGGCTGTGGCAATGCGCTTGCCAATGCCGCGACTAGCCCCGGTCACCAAGGCGACTTTGTCTTTGAGTCCCAGATCCAAACTACACTCCTTTCTCAATGCCCGGGGCCAGCGCTCCGGGATTGGTCACAAAAAGCGCGATTAAATAAGCAATGCACAACGCCAACAATACCAAGCCCTTCCATCGGTTTAACTCGTAGCCAATACGCATCAACCCGAGCATCGTCAGCACGATCGCCAGCATCCACGGAAACATGAAATTGACCACGTCGGCCGGGACCACCAGCGGGTTAGCTAGGGCCGAAGCGCCGGCAATCCAGCAGATATTGAGGATGTCGGCCCCGAGGATGTTGCCCACCGCCAAAGCCCCTTGGCCCTTGCGGGCGGCGACAATGCAGGTGGCGACCTCGGGTATCGAAGTGCCCAAGGCCACGACCACCAAGCCTATGACGACATCCGGCAGTCCTAATGCCATCGCCACCACCGGAGTGGCTTCGACGATAAAGTGGCTACTGACGACTACGCCAGCCAAGCCGCCGGCGAATAGCAACGCTACTATCCAGAGGCTGCGAGAGGGGGCCTCCTCCTCTGTCTCGGCACGCGGTCGCCGCTTCTGCTCCCAGAACGAGTATATCAGGTATAGAACAAAAAGACCCACCAACGCGCCGCCTTCCACCCGGGCCAGCGTCCCGTCGAAGGCCATGTACCAAGCCACTATATCTACGGTGATGAGAAAAATCGCTGCCGAGCGCAGCACGATGCGGTCGATAGCAATGGCCGTAGTGGCAAAAAGCGCAGCCATGGGCAGAGCCAAGCCATCGTCGTAAATGACCGATCCCACGGCATTGCCCAGTGCCACTTCGGGTGAGTCCTTGAGGGCAGCGGTCACGGAGACCGCCAACTCGGGCGAGGTAGTGCCAATGCCGACGATGACAATGCCGATCAAGATCGGCGGAGCGTGGAGGTAGCGCGCAATATCAATGGCTCCCTCCACCAAATAGTCGGCGCATTTGGCCAACAGCGCGAAGGACAAAACCATCAGGCCCGCAGCTTCCCATACCCCCATGATTAACCTTAGCCCGTCCCGTCTAAGTAGGAAGACAAGAGGCGCTCGGCGTTTTGGTAGGCGATCTTGTCAAAGGCTTCCGCAGGTAGCTCAAGAGTGCGCAGAAAATCCATTAGCTTAGTGTCAAAGTAGTCTCGACCAAAGAGCAATTTGTCTTGAAATTCGAGAAGAAAATCGCGCCCGAAGTCCCGATCCCTTTGCAGTGCGCGCAATCCCGACCCGGCCGACAGATCGGCATATAAGTTGCGGTACTGGCGCATCATCGGAGCCAAGCG
>VXZF01000208.1:0-1701 GCA_009845645.1 Gemmatimonadota bacterium
GCCGCGGGGGATGTGGACGGCGACGGCCTGGAAGAAATCGTGGTGATGTGGCCCGACCGGCTGCACATTGTCGATGGGATCACGGGCACGGCGCAGGTGGTGCGTCAGGCCTATGGCGACGGACTCAATCCGCTGTTTGAGAGCGACTCCTTTGTCGGCTATGCGTTTCCGGCGGTGGTCGATTTGTTCGGCGACAGTCGACCAGAACTCCTCTGGGGGCACTGCAGCTATTTGAACGCCGTGCTAAGCGGCGATGGCCAGCGCATCTGGCAGACCCCGTACCGCAACAATACAGAAGTGCAATCGCTGATGGGAGTGGGTGACAGCGACGGCGACGGGACCGTGGAATTACTGGCTTCCACCGCTGACGGCGTGCGCCTGTTTCAAGCGGCGGACGGCGCGGTTTTGCTGGAGTTCGACGATGGAGTGCGGGCCCATACGGACGTGGTCTCTGGCGATGTGGACGGCGATGGGCGCGACGAGTTCCTGTTTGGCAGCGGCACCAAATTGATCTGCGTAGAACAGGAGGAAGACACTCTGCGCCGGGCCTGGACCCTTGAGGTTGAGGGTCGCAGCAGCGATATCGCCTTGGCCGATGCGGATAGGGACGGCTTTTTGGATGCGGTGGTGACGACCACGGACGGCTATGTAAAGGCATATATGGGGGAGGTCGCCGCCACTGCGGTAGAGGCTGTGGAAAGCACGCCGCAAAAAACGCACCTACAGCCGCCTTACCCCAACCCATTCAACAGCCGGGTGCATATCGATTTCAGCGTGGGTCAGGCTGGCAAAGTGCGGCTAGAGGTTTTCGGCCAGACTGGACAGCGGGTGAAAACGCTGGTAGAGGCGTGGCGCAAACCAGGGGCTTACCAAGTGCTCTGGGACGCGAGCGAGCTCGCCAGCGGAGTGTACCTTGTGCGTTTGCAAACGGGCGATTTTGTGCAGGAGCGCAAGGTGTCGCTGGTCAAGTGAGCAGAGCCTAAACGGGGCTCGCAACTACTTCAAACAGCCCTGCACGGCCGCCCGGTAGCTCTCCAAGCCCGGCGTCTTTAATCCCTTCTCTTTGGCCAAATCGTCCCATTTGCGCAACTGCACGGCACTTTCCCAATGGGGATTCTGTTCAAACGCCGCCTTTTCTTCGGCCGACATGAAGCCGCCCTGCAACTCAAAACTCCGCTTGGACGCCCGAGACAAGGTCTGGTAATAGGACTTATCCACAGTGCAGATATAGCGCTTGGCCGGCACGTGCAGCCCGACCGGCTCGGTCACGGCGTCGATGAAAAAGGGTTCCAGATACTCGGCTCCCACTTCTTCGTGCAGTAAATCCTCGGTGAAGAAATCGGCCTCTTCGCTGTGCTCATCGACTAGGAAATGACCCAAATCGTGCAGTAGAGCCGCGGCCACTTGCTCCGAATCAGCCCCGGCCTGTTGGGCTTGGTGGGCGCATTGCAGGGCGTGTTCGAGTTGGGTTACAACTTCGTCGTAAAAGGACTGGCCCCGCCGCTCCATGTACGCGAATAAAGCATCGACTTTCTGGTTCGGCGTGCCTTGGGCTAATTCCCTGGCTAGGGAGGGATCTACGAGTGTATTCATGGCTTTACGGCCTTTCCCTGAAAATGGTCGATTTTGCTAATCAAGTGTAACAGCCGATCCTTACCATTGTTACCAAAACTACCTTTATTTTTTAATTCGCTTACACTT
>VXZF01000208.1:1711-3559 GCA_009845645.1 Gemmatimonadota bacterium
ATCTACGAGTGCATTCATGGCTTTACGGCCTTTCCCTGAAGATGGTCGATTTTGCTATTTTGCTAATCAGGTGGAAACGTCGATCCTTACCATTGTTACCAAAACTACCTTTATTTTTTAATTCGCTTACACTTAAGAAAACCAACCTCAAGCGGAGCACTGCCTACTGGAGGAAATGTATGGCCCAGTATCTTCTGAGTCTATCCCTAATCGTCGCGCTGCTAGCCGACGCCAACGCCCAAAACCCACCTGCCGAGGAGTCCTTCGCCTTCGCCCTGATCGCGGATATGCCATATTCTCCAGTCGACAGCCTTCGCTTTGGTCGGCTCGTCGAGGAAATCAATCGGGCCGAGGGTTTGGAATGGGTCATCCACGTGGGAGATATCAAAGGCGGCAGCAGCTCCTGTAGCGACGACTTGCTACAGAGCCGCTTAGAGTGGTTCCAGCAATTTGAACGCCCCTTCATTCTGGCTCCGGGGGACAATGATTGGACCGACTGCCACCGGAGCGGATACCAGCCGCTAGACCGGCTAGCCCACGTGCGGGCGCTCTTTTTTCCGCGTCCGGGTTGGACTCTGGGCCAGCATCCCATGCGCGTCGTCACCCAAGGAGGCACCTTCCCCGAGCACGTACGCTGGACCCACGGGCGGACGAGCTTTGCGGTCTTGCACATCGTCGGCAGTCACAACGCCACCGCCAAGTTTGAAGGCCGCACTCAAGCTAACGACGAGGAAGTCAAACGTCGCACCGACGCCGCCATTGCCTGGATGCGCGAAACATTCGCCCAAGCTGCGGAACAGGATCACCGCGCCGTCTTCCTCATCATCCACGCCAATCCGCGCTTTGAGAGACGCGAAGACGAGCCGGACGGGCCGTACGCGGCTTTTCTGCAGGCCCTAGAGCAAGAAGTCGTCCGCTTTGGCCGGCCAGTGGCCCTAGCCCACGGCGACTCCCACTATTTCCGCGTGGACAAGCCGCTGCGCCAAGCGGCCACGGGCCAGCGCTTGACGCGCTTCACGCGCATCGAACCCTTTGGCACGCCCGATATCCACTATCTGCGGGTGATCGTCGATCCCGCCGACAGCCATATCTTCCAAGTTCACGCCGAAATCGTCGAGGCCAATCTCGACTGAACCTAGACCAGTCGCGTTAAAATTTTATGCGAGATCGATAATCTCTGGGGGTGTGGCATAGCCACCGGGAATGTGGGCGGTGCGCCACTCCGGCGCATCGCGACGCGGCAGCGACAGGGCTGGCTCGCCCTTGCAGCTCAAGCGGTACAGCAGCCGGGCATCGTCGAGCGAGTTGATATTCGACTTGAGCGGCGGCGAGTTGTGCAGGGTCATGTAGTTGTCCCACAGCGTCACATCGCCCGGCGCGTGCGGGTGGTCGTAGCGGAACTGCGGCTGCAGCACGTGCGCTTCGAGCCGGTCGAGGAACGCGCGCGATGCTTCCGCCGACATCCCTTCCACCTCGATCGTCGGCCGCACCCGTGGCCGCGACGCCCAAATTGGACTGTGCAGGGACTTGATGCCAGAGCGCGGGTTGGTGCGCACCAGCGGAGCGAGCCAGCCTTCGTCGCCCTCGTTCAACCGCCGCCGCAACTGAACTTGCTCCAGAGCCGCCTGCTCTGTCGGCGGCAGCGCCGCAAAAGCCGCCGCAGTGTCGGCAAAGGCCGTCTCGCCGTTCAACGGCAGACACTTGCGCAGCCGCATAAGTTCGCGGTCTGAGCCTTCGTAGTACGGATGAGCCTTGCCGCCGTCGGGTGCCTGCACCCAATTCCCACCTAGGGCATCGCGCGCCACCGGCGACTTGTGGGCGAGGAACATCGAGACGTAGATCGGCAAA
>VXZF01000629.1 GCA_009845645.1 Gemmatimonadota bacterium
CCCACCCGATCTCCCCCAAGCGGCTCGACAAGAAGATCGAGCAGATTCGTCAAATCCGGTGATCCGCGCCCTGATCTTCGATCTTTGCGACACCGTAGTGAGGACTGCCGGACTGCCCGGATTGGCTCTTTTTCCTGGAGTCACCGTTCGGCGCTTGGAGCAATGGTTCGGCAACAGCGCGGAATTCCTCGCCTTTGAACGCGGCGAAATCGGCGCAGCGGCCTTCCTCGCCGCCTTGCGCCAGGGCACGGGCCTAAGCGCCACCGACGACGCCTTGGGCTGCGCCTACGAAGAGTTAATCCTGTATGAGATCGAGGGCGTCGCTCCTCTGCTCCGGCAGCTAGCCACCGAGTACCCTCTGTACGCACTGTCGAATAACAACGAATTGCTCTGGCGCGGCATCCAGCGCGTTTGCACTACCCTTGATGTTTTTGAGCAAGTGTTCCTCTCACAGGAAATCGGCCTGCTCAAACCCGATCCTGCGGCCTTCCGCTATGTGCTGGAGCAGATTGGCTGTCAGCCGCGAGAAGTTGTGCTAATCGACGATAATCCGCAGTGCGTAGTCGCAGCCGAAGCACTAGGCTTGGAGACGGTTCTCTTCTGCGACGCCGCACAAACCGCGCGCGAGTTGGCCGAAATTTTGCCTTGAGTGGACCGCGTGGTCGAGGTTGAAGTCGATTCGACCTCACGCTCTTGGCGCACCCAACGCCGCCAATCTCTTCACTTCAGTGTAGCGAAATGGATCCATCCGCGTGTACAAGATGCACACAGATGGAGCTAGCAGAGCACCGCCCCTACTCAGAGAGCGGCGTTGGCATGTAGATTGCTTTCCTGCCCTTGAGTCGCCATATTACTGCCCTCAAAGAGTCCGCCATGACCGAGAGTTCCGACCCTCAACCTCGTCCCGCCCCCCAAGAGTTGCACTGGGGCATCAGCTATCTGCGCGAAGACATCCAAGATCTGCGCAACCAGATAGGAGCGGTTCACCACCGCATTGACGAAACCAATCGTTCGCTGAGCGAACAAATTCAAGCGGTTCACCATCGCATTGACGAAACCAATCGCTCGTTGGGCGAACAAATTCAAGCGGTTCATCACCGCATTGACGAAACCAATAAGCGCATGGATGTCCATTTCAGATGGACGATGACCACCTTGGTCGCCATCACCGGCATTCTCATCGCCGTCATCAAGCTCTGATCACATCCTAAGCACCGCTCGCCAAAAACAAAACGCAGAACCAATGCCAACCAATCGCTCTGCAACAGGGGGCTTGGTTGGTTCAGACGTTCGACACCAGCCACTGGTAGCACTTTTCGTATCCCACTTGTCCCTCAGTCTCCGGCCCTTCGTACTCAGCCGTCCAAGCTCCGTCGTAGCCTGCTGCCTTGAGGCACTGGACCGCGTGGTCGAGATGGATTTCTCCCTCGCCCAATGCCGCCCCTTTGTAATTTTGCCGCGAGCCGGTTCCGTCCTTTATGTGGGTGTGGAAGACGTGCGGAGCCAGTATTTCATAGAAGCGGTCGATTCGGTCTAGTTCGTGACCGAACCAGCGGTAGTTCATGGTGTCCAAATTGACGCCGAGCCGGTCCGAGCCAACTCGCTCGATTAGGCTTAACTGCCAGTCGCCGTCGTTGGTGGAAGTTCCGTGGTTGTCGAGGGCGATCCGCACGTTGTACTCTTCGAGAAAATCGGCGCAGCGCTTGAAGGCTTCGAGCAGCATGGCATCCCACTGGTCCTCTGGGACGTCGCCGTTGCGGTTCCAGCCGCCGTCCGAGCGCACGATGTCGGTGCCAGTTATGGGGATGATCTGGCAGATGTAGCGGTAGCGCTCGATTTGCGCGTCCAAGTCGCAGGGATCGGCTTGCAGGAAGTCGTTGCCAGCCGCTACTGCCGAGGCTTGCATCCCGTATTTGGCCAATAACTCGCGCGTGGCTGCGGCCGTCTGTTCGCCGTTTTTGGACTCGCCATCCCAGATATCGCGGATCTGCAACTCGCAGTAGCGATAGCCGATTTCGCTGGCCCGCCGGGCGAAGCCCTCTAAGTCGCAGCCGGGCCAGTTGTAGTGGATTGCGCCGATTTTTGCCATGTTCGTACTCCTCTTGTTTAGGTTCAGTAAAGTCGCCACACCTGCGTCTGTAGCGGCATGAGGCTGATCTCCGAGATCTCGTCGCTGGCGGGTATAGCCTCAATCGCAAGGGCTTCGTACGTGTCGAAGCACTTTTGGCGCGATGTGGGCGGCTGTGGTAGATAATCGAAATGGTAGGACGCCTGCCGCACGGTGCGCAGATCGAAATTGTGCGCCACTAAAAGTGCGCCTCGCTCGGTATAGCGCACATACGCCAGAATGCGATCGTCCGGGTCGCCACCAGCAAATTCGTTGCGGTGGAAGTACACCTCTCCGTCGCAAAATTCAGGCCATTCCTTTTGCAGTGCGAAAAGACGCCCGTAGGCCCTCGCTAGGCTGGTGTGCGGCTCGCGCTCGGCCCAGTCGAAGTGCAGGAGGGTTTCGTTTTCAAAGTCAGTGCGCGTTTCTTCGCCCCACTCGCTACCTAGCTCCAAACCCCGCGTCAGATTACATCCAGAGGCCGAACCGGCCGAACAGTCGATCAGAGCGGCCTGCAAATTCTTGAGCAGGGCCATCAGCAGCGCCCGGTCTCCTAGCTGGATGGGACAGGTGGGGCCCTGCCAGTAGTCCCGCGCCTGCTCATCGCACCGCAAAAGTTCCCGAAACCGCTCGTGCCACACTTGGGTGGCGCGCGGGCTGTCGTGGTTTTCAAAGTAGGCCATGGCCACGGTGCCGGGCGCGAAGGTGCGATTCATCTCCTCTAGGAAATCGATGAGGGGTTGGGCGTGCTCGGTGTCGCGGTGAAAGTCAACTAAGAGCGCGTAGATCGCATCTGTTGGGACGTCCACTGCCTCCGTCAACGGACACAGCGTCTCGCCCAACACCAACGCCTCGGGTGCGACAGCTTGAATGCGGTTCTTGAGCTTTTTGAGAAAGGGCCGGTCAATGGTCTGGCTGGCGTCGATGCGCACCCCATCGAACCCGCATTGCTCGATCCAATACGGGGCGATCGCCAGCAGGTACTCTTGCAACGGCTGATTGTAAACCAAGTCAAAGAGCGCCACGTCCGAATAGACCAGCCAAGCGATCTGGTGGATTTGCGGCACCCCGCGCTCGTCGCGCAGATACCACTCGGGATGCTCGGCGATCAGCGGACAGTCGCGGCTGCTCTGCATCAGCACCAAATCGAAGATGACCTTCTTGTCGAGCGCGTGTGCCCGCTGAGTGAGGGCGCGTAGCTGGGCGCGACCGACGAGTTGGACGAAGGCTTCGCGTCCGAGTGCCTTTTCCGCCTGGACCGCCGACAGTCCGGCGAGACCTTCCATCTCGTCTGGGAGCACGAAACCTTCCGCTATCAGCGACCCCCAATCCACTTCCTCGGCTGGCGAAACTAGCTCGGGATCAATCTGGAAAAAATCCTGTACCGCATAGACGCTGCCGAGAGTCCCCTTGCGCACGTCCGCGCCGGTGTGCAGGTCCGCAAAAC
>VXZF01000240.1 GCA_009845645.1 Gemmatimonadota bacterium
TTGAGCCGGACGGCTTGTTCGAGGGCGTGGATTTGTTCATCTGTTAGATTCAGATTGGCAAGGACGTGGGAGAGACTGTAATAGGTCTGGGCAGTCTCTCTGTTGTGCAGCGCCCGTTCAAAGGCTTGGCGAGCTTGTTGAAAGTCTTTTTGGAAGAAGAAGACATAGCCCAAATTGTGGTACGCCGGATGGGCATTGGCTGGTCGGGGGTCGTGTTTTAGGCTTTGCGCAAAAGCGTGCCGTGCTTGATCCAAACGTCGTTGGCTTAGGTAGAGTTTGCCCAAATTGAACCAAGGTTTGGCGTGATCTGGGACTAGCTCTACTGCGCGCAGGAAGGCCGCTTCCGCTTCGTCAGACTTGCCCAAGTACTGGTAGGCCACGCCCAAGCTGTTGTAGAGATCGGAGTCGTCGGGAAATTGCGCTAGGCCGTGCGTAAAGGTCTGTACGGCTTGGTCGTACTGCTTGTTGCGCAGTTGAGTATGGCCCAAGAGCCAAGGAGAGCGCAGATGGTCCACCTGCTTGGGATTTATCCCGGTGTGTACTAGGACGAAGGCCGCTGTTAGAAGCAGCAGAAAAACGCCGAGACGTGAAGCGGCTCGGGCGGTCAGCAGTTCCTTCAGACGCCAAATTCCAGCCGCGGCAAAGACCAGTAAAAAGGGCAGGGCGGGCAAACGGTAGCGAGCGCACACCGAGAATAAGAGCCCGGTGCATAAGTAGGCTAGCACGAAGAGAAGCGGCAGGGTATAGGCGGAGGTCCATCGCCAATGCCACAATATGCCGACTAGGGCAAAGGGCACCGCGAGGCCAAAGCTGAGCAAAAAAAGCCGGTAGAGTGGAAAGTGGGTTTCGTAGTAGCGCAGGTCCGCACTTACTGGGATTTCAAAAGCGTTCCAGAAGAGCCGAAATTTGCGATAGAGTAGCTGGAGATAGGCCAGAGGATCGCGGTAAATAAATTGCAGACCTTCGGCAGTGTAAAAGGCTCCTTTTGCCGCTGGAGTGTCAAATCCCTGTTGGAGGGGCATGAGTTCGAGACGTTGGAATTGGGCTCCCTGGCGCACGTAAGGGGTGCCGTCGGCTTCGGGATTGGTGCCTATATAGAAGCTGAAGCCGCCTTGGAAGGGTATGGGCGTGCCTTGGACCTGATAGTTGCGCAGGAAAAAGGGAAGAAGAATGAGGAAGAAGGTCAGGGCAAAGGCTAAGGCCAAGGTGACCCGGCGTCTGGGGAGGCCACTGGCGGTCAGGTAAATCCACCCCAAGAGCAAGGGCATCAGCAGCAGGGTGTTGCTGCGTCCCATGACCAGCAGTCCCAGCAAAATTCCGGCACCGACTGCGCTGCCGTAGGTCAGGTTGGGCGCATAGTGCAGGAGCAGGACCGCCAAGCCCAATCCGACGAGAATGACTAGCGTAGTGGCCAAGAGTTGGCCGTTGTAAAAGACGAAGGGCCAGTACCCGGCTGTCAGCAGACCGGCGACCAAGGGGATGGGATGGGGAAAAAGGTAGCTGGCTACGCGGTGAATCAGGACGCAGATGAGTGCGCCCAGCACGGCTTGGAACAGGAGAATGCCTAAATGGCTGAAGCCGATTCCTTTGAGCAGGGCGAGTAGGTACGGGTAGAGGGGGCCGTGCACGTACATGTCCACGGCTGGATCGAGGAGCCAGTTTCCCCGCAGGATTTGGGTGGCCAAGTGGTCGTATTCAAAGGCGTCTATGACAAGCGTGTGGAAATAGGGAGCGTCGCGTATGGCCGCTAGGTAGAATAGACGCAATACCAAAGCCAGCAAGAAAATGGATAGAATCTGAAATTTGGTGGAATGAATGATGGTTTGGAGCATAGCGCCAAGGGAAATCAATCTGGACAGTAGATAACGAGGGCGGGTTGAGGCATAAAAAAGCTCCTGTTCCCACCCGTACATGGCGCGAAACAGGAGCTTCAAAACCTGGGCAGCCTGCCCAGGAGACGTTGCAACGGCTTAAATCGAGACCCCTAGCGGTCGAAACCGGCCTTGATATGCCCCCAACTGGTTTCTTCAACAGCAGTAGCGGCAGACAGTTCTTCTAGTGCGGGCTCGACAGGTGCCATTACGAAGTCGTTGACGCCCTTACAGCAGCTCTCCGGCGACAAAGACCAGAAGCCATTATAGGCGTGATTTGCCTGTTCGACGTCGATATCACCCATGGTTACCGACATATGGATGATTTCTTCCTCTTCCAGGTCGTGGATAGACGAGTTGTCCGGGGTCGCGCCTTCCCGGGGGAGGGCATCGATCGGAATGAGGCGGATCTCGTAGAAGTACGTCGATTCGCCGAATTGCTCACCGGTGAAAGACCAGCTCATGTCGACGAATTCGGTATCGTCCGACAACCAAGCCAGATCGCCGATGGGCTCAATCGACTGGTAAACCCCATCCAGTGGTGGTACGACCCACTTGTAGCTGATGTTGTTGACGGGATTTCCTTCGAGGTTTTGCTCTTCACTGGCAGAATGATCTGGGTTGATTTCTATTTCCCAATTGTCATCGAGGCAGTGACAATCCCCAAAAGAGCGGTCGATGTTGTGGATATTGTCGTAAATTTGGCTGGCGAGGTAGATCATGTTGGAGTTCTCATTCCAGCCAAACCGATGCCGGATATTGGCATCGGAGATATCGATCTCACCACGAGCCGCTTGCTGGAACTGGGCGGGATCGAAAAGCCGATCGTTGAAGATCGAATAAGGCGATTCGGGAAGGATATCCCAATCGCTGTGCTCCCCATCTATAGTGGGAACTAGGTTATCGGGAAATTGTGCAGCAAAAAATAACTCGCCTGGCGGCAAATGTGCATTTGCCACCGAAATGGTTCCAAAGACGAGAAAGACACTGCACAAAATAGCTATCTTCCTTTTCATCTTATCATGAACCTTTCAGTTAGAGGTAGTAGGATTCTTGAAGAGATAGGAGAGAGAACCCCCTATCAACCGCGATTCAAGCCCGATCCTTATCCTAATTCCCCTCCTTTCTGTTCAAAGGACCACTGGAAAGATGCCCTAAATTAAATGTTAAAGGGATAGGATTGTCAAGATAGATTTCCGATTTCAATAGGCGACGGCAAAGACGCCTCGTTGGGTGTATTGCTCCTCGGAATCAAGGGTCAGTTCGTAGATATACGTGCCGGGCTGAACCAACGCGTCCTGTCCGTTGCGGCCATTCCACTCCTGGATGAAAGCCCCACTGCGCGCCTTGAACACCGGCAGGTGTGCCACCAGCCGACCTGCCAAGTCGTAGATGCGCACCTGTACCGGCCGGTCGGCCGTAACCTCGCGCAGCTTGTAGGTGATGGTCAACGTCTCGTTGATCCCGTCGCCGTTAGGGGTGAACACTTGGGGTACTTGCACATCTACTAGCAGATCGCCCCCTACCGGCGTGTTGACCGCCAGCAAATCACCGGCAAAGCGGAAGGTGGCGTTGCCCGGGTCAATCCGCTGGCGGATCTGATCGGGATCGGTGCTGTTGAATACCCAGCCGCTGAACTCGGTGCCAAAGCGCAGCACCGGCACGTCAAAGTCAACCT
>VXZF01000438.1 GCA_009845645.1 Gemmatimonadota bacterium
ACTTGGCGGAGTTCTGGATGATCGAGCCGGAGATGGCGTATTGCGATTTAGAGGGTGCGATGGCCTTAGCCGAGGACATGGTTCTATACGTGCTCGACCGCGTACTCGACCGTCGCCGCGCAGAGCTAAAACTCCTCGACCGAGATACCGACAAGCTAGAACGGATCAGCCGACCCTTTCCGCGCCTGACCTACGATGAAGCCGTCGAGCGCCTGACAGCTTTGGGCAGCGACATTGCCTGGGGGAGTGATTTGGGCGGGGATGACGAAACCATCCTCGCCTCCCAGTTCGAGTCACCGGTTTTTGTCCACCGCTATCCCAGCGCGGTCAAAGCATTCTACATGAAGGAAGATGCCCAAGACCGCCGCTTAGCCCTGTGCATGGATCTGTTGGCACCCGAAGGGTACGGGGAAATCATCGGGGGTGGGCAACGCGAAGACGACCTCGCTGTCCTGCAGCACAAAATTGCCACGCATCATTTGCCCCAAGAAGCCTTTAGCTGGTACCTCGACTTGCGGCGCTATGGCTCGGTCGAGCACGCTGGCTTCGGCATGGGAATCGAGCGAGTGGTCGCTTGGTTGTGCGACGTCAAGCACGTGCGCGAGACCATTCCATTTCCGCGTATGATGCAGCGTCTCTATCCATAAATGTCTTATAAGGATAATTATGTCAACAAAATCAAAAAAAGGCCAATACAATTTCCAAACCATCGAAACCAAATGGCGGTCCCATTGGGAGAAAGAGAAAACCTATCAAACGCCGGGGCCGGGAGATCCCGGTTTCGATGGCAGCAAACCCAAGTGCTACATTCTCGATATGTTTCCCTATCCCAGTGGCGCCGGGTTGCACATCGGCCATCCCAAAGGGTATATCGCCAGCGACATCTACAGTCGTTACAAAAGGATGCAGGGATTTAACGTCCTGCACCCGATGGGATTCGACAGTTTTGGCTTGCCGGCCGAGCAATACGCCATCGAACACAACATCCATCCGGCAACCGTTACTGAGCAGAATATCGATGCTATGCGCAGCCAGTTGCAGTTCCTCGGGCTGTCGTTTGACTGGACCCGCGAAGTGGTTACGTCGCAGGCGTCGTACTACGGCTGGACCCAGTGGATTTTCGCCCAGCTATTCGATAGTTATTTCGACGCAGGCGAAGTCTGGGAAGATGGCAATGGACGCCAAATAAAGGGGCGAGCCAAGCCCATTGCCGACTTAGAGGCTCAATTTGTGGCTGGCAGGGCCTTGTCGGCCACAGATCGCCAGATACTAGGCACCGAGGCAGCTTGGTCCGCACTGACCACGGCCCAGCAGCAAGCTGTGCTGAACAACTACCGACTGGCGTACCAGCAAAATGCCGTCGTCAATTGGTGCCCGGGCTTGGGCACTGTGCTGGCCAACGAGGAGGTAACCAATGAAGGCCGCAGCGAGCGGGGAGATTTTCCCGTGTACCGCAAACCGTTGCAACAATGGACGATGCGCATAACAGCCTACGCCGAACGGCTCTTAGAGGACTTGGACTTCGCGCTGGAGGACCGCAACGGCGCGCCCTTTCGTCTCGATTGGCCAGAACCTATCAAGCGGATGCAGCGCAACTGGATCGGGCGCAGCGAAGGAGCTGAAGTGTGCTTCGATGTCCTCGACCCGCAAAGCGACGCGGTCGCTGGGCAATTACCCGTGTTCACGACCCGTCCCGACACGCTGTTTGGGGCGACCTTTATGGCGATTGCCCCTCAACATCCGCTGGTGGATCCCGCCGGGGAAGCCTACCTAGTTCCCAACGCTTGGCAGAAGGAGACGCCGGAGCCATGGAAAGGGGGAGGGGACTCCATCCGGGAAGCGGTCGCCCAGTACGTAGCTCAGGTTGCTGTCTCCACGGCGGATGAAACCAAGGAAAAAACGGGCATCTTCTCTGGCATCTACGCCCGCAATCCGGTCAACGAACAAAAAATCCCCATTTTTGTCGCCGACTACGTCAGTATGGACTACGGCGCGGGAGCCATTATGGCGGTGCCGGCTCACGACGAGCGCGATTTCGCCTTCGCCACCGCCTATAACTTGGACATTATAAAGGTAGTTACTGGAGAGGAAGGACGAGTTGAAGGGTGGTATGCCGGGGAGGGGACTGCGATTAATTCGCCTCCCGTACTGAAGGCGGATGGCTCGCCTCCAAGGCGAGGCGGTGATAATCCATATACCATTAACGGCTTGGCAACGGTTGAAGCCAAAGCTCAGATCATTAATGCACTAGTCGCCCAAGGGCGCGGCCAAGCCGAGGTAAACTACAAACTGCGCGACTGGACCTTCGCCCGGCAGCGCTATTGGGGCGAACCTTTTCCACTGGCCACGCACCCCGATGGATATTCCGTCGCGGTCGAGTCTCCGGTGGCACTGCCGGACCTAGAGGATTTCAGACCGGAAACCTCCGACGATCCCACCCAACCCGTTTCACCGCCGTTGCACCGGGCTAGAACGGAGTGGACGACGGTGGAAATTGACGGGGTGGCCTGCCAGCGCGAACTCAATGTCATGCCCCAATGGGCCGGTTCTTGCTGGTACTATCTCCGCTTTATCGATCCGCACAACGAAGAAGTCTTCTGTGACCCGGCCAAGGAGGGCTACTTCATGCCTGTTGATCTCTACATCGGCGGCGCTGAACACGCAGTATTGCACTTGCTCTACGCCCGATTTTGGCACAAGGCCCTCTACGACTTAGGCCACGTATCCACGCCTGAGCCATTTAAGAAGTTGTTCAACCAAGGCATGATGACCGCGGATGCTTTTCAAGACGAGCGCGGCGTGTATATCGACATCCGCAAGGTCGAATTCCGCGACGGGGAGCCTGTTGAGAAGGGGACGGAAAAGGTGCTACGTCGGTCTTTCGGCAAAATGGGTAAGCGCTACAAAAATGGGTTGCCACCCGAAGAAGTCGGCGAGGAATTTGGCGTGGATACCCTGCGGCTATACGAAATGTATATGGGGCCGCTCGAAGCGAGTGCGCCGTGGAGCATGGAAGGCATTCGCGGGATGCAGCGCTTCTTGCAGCGCGTGTGGCGCAACTTTGTCGATTCGGACCGACGCGTGAAAATAGGGGAGAATGCTGCGTTGGCACCTGACCTAGAAAGAAAGCTGCACCAAACCATCCAAAAGGTAACCGAGGACATCGAGGGGTTGCGGTTTAATACGGCCATTGCCGCCTTGATCGAGTTAAACAACCAATTGGTGTCCTCAGACGAAGTACCTCAGGCCGTTGCCAGACCGTTTTTGATCCTGCTCTCGCCTTTTGCTCCGCATGTTGCCGAGGAGCTATGGGAACATGCGGGCTTCGGGAGGGGGGATCTCATTCTCCAGAGTTGGCCTGGCTGGGATGAAGCCAAGGCCGCCGAGGACATGATCGTAGTACCCATTCAGGTCAACGGCAAAATGCGCGGACAAGTCGAAGTGCCCGTCAGCACCGAAGAGGACGAGATCAAGTCCTTGGTACTCGACATGGGGAGCATCCAGAAATACGTGGCCGATGAAGCGGCGATAAAGCGGTTTATATGGG
>VXZF01000565.1 GCA_009845645.1 Gemmatimonadota bacterium
GTGGGGATGGGGCGACAACATCAGTCTCGGCCTAGTCGGAGGTGGCGGTACCTTGGACTTGACCTCGGCCGGTAAGACGCCGGGACCGGCTTTCGACGGGGATATCAGCAGTCGTTATCAGCAACCCACCCGAGACCCCCTCAACCCAGGTGCCAACGTGCTAACCATCGACATCGGCGGTACGGTGTGGTTGGACCAAATCCGCGTCACTGGCAGTAATATCCGCGGCTATCAGATGCGGTCGTCCACCGGAGAACGCGATGCCCAAGGCAAGCTGCGCTGGCGCACCATCACCCCACCGGAGCGAGTAACCAACGTCGATCACGGATTCTTTGGCTACCTCAACGATGTGCAGGATCCCGTGCGCAAGGTGCGCTTCCTCGACCTGTTGACCTTAGCCAATTTCATCGGCGACACCCAAAACCGCACCGACCGCTTCTGGCCTCAATTCAACGAACTCATGCTGTTTGCCGAAGGCGTGCCCGCAGAAGTCGAACTGCAATCCGATCTGATTGAGCTGCCTGGGCTGGTGACCTTGGGCAGCATCCACTGGGAGGCCGACACACCGCCGGGCACCAAGGTCGAGATTCGCACCCGCACCGGCGACCAACTCATCCAGCGGATACGCTTCTACGACAGCAATGGCATCGAAAAGACCGCGGCCGAGCACAAGAAGCTCCTCGCCTTCCTCAAGGGGCCGATCGACACGTCTTTTGCACTAGGTCCGGGCTGGAGTGCTTGGAGCCAGCAGTACCAGCAACCCGGCGATCCGGTAACGTCGCCTAGCCTGCGCAAGTTCATGCAAATTCAGGCCCGTCTGCTCAGCGAAGACCGCCAGATCGCACCAGCGCTGGAGCGTATCTCCGTAGAGTTGCACACCCCAGTCGCCCTCGGGCTACGAGCCGAAGTCTGGCCGCCCGAGGCCCAAGTGGGAATTCTGGACACTTTCGAGGTCTTCGTCCAACCCCAGTTCCTAGAGCGGCCCACCTCGGTCCGCAGCCTCGGGTTCGACGAGATGCTCATCAGCGCCGATCCAGGCCTCGATATGCAGCTTATCGATGTGGCAATAGGTACCGAAGAGGAGTTTCTGGCTGGAACGCCGCAATCGCTCTTGGACTTGGCAAGCACCGACGGCCAGATGCTGCAAGGCGACTCGCTCCTAGTGCGTCTCCCAGAAGTCGCCCGCAGCGACACCGATGCACTACCGCAGCTATACTTTCGCACGGCTGCCGATGGCGAGGAAGTGCCCACCAGCATCGACGGTCAGCTCCTGACGGCGACCTCGCACGCCCTGCTCCCAGACGCGGTGCGCGGCGCGGTGCGCTACTTCCGCACTGCCGGAGAAGAGCTAGTGGAAGTGGATCGTGCGGCCTACGATGAACTGCCGCCCGAATCCCAAGGACCCGTGCGCTACTTCCGCAAGGTAGTAGGTCTGGGCAACCAGACTCTCTTTGACGAGGCCGGCGACACGCTCAGCGCGGCCCAGTACAACCGGCTAGGCCGCGCCAGAGGATGGGTTGTCGGCCACGGCCGACTCGTGCGCCTGCGCTTTGCGTCCAAAGTCTTTCTCCACGGAACCAAGCTAAAGGTGGCGGTGCGCAACCAAGCGGCCAGCACGCCCTATCAGCCCGCCGACGCGGCCGACGCCACCGCGTTGCGGCCGTCGCAAACCCTGTCGATCGCCGCGCTCGGTGCCGAGCAGATCGTCGCCGACATCTCGGTTGCGCCCAATCCCTTCACGCCCAACGGCGACCTCGTAAACGACGTCGCCCACATCGAGTTTTCGCTGTTCAAAGTCTATGCCGAGCGGCCGGCAGCCGTCCGTATATGGGCACTCGACGGTCGGCCCATGCGCCTACTAGAAGGCACGGCCCAAGGCGGTCACCAGCGCTTTACCTGGGACGGCAAGGACGACCACGGCCGCGTCGTGCCGCCCGGGCTCTACATCTGCCAGATCGACGTGGACACCGACGCCGAAGACAGCGCCGGACAACGGCAGTCCCACCTTATCGCGGTAGCCTATTAGGGTCGAAAAGAGAACGCCATGCACACTGTTATTACTAGACTAAGCCTCGTTTTGCTACTCGTCGCCGCCGGTGCAGCCCAAGAGGTAGCTGGCCAAGTCGATTACAGTTCGCGCCTAGGGCTGCAACAGGGCGACGAGACCTCTTTTGCGCCCCAAGGGCCAGACGTCATGCTCGGCGTCCTCGACCCGGCCGTGCGCCGCTGGTACGTGCCGCAGGAGCTCTACAAAGAGTATCACTGGCGCCAGTGGCAGTACACCAACTATGCCCGCAACCCCTACCAGCGCTACGTCGATATCAGCCTTGAAGGCGACTACTTTTACGACCTGTACGGCAATTTCCTCACCCGTGGCTGGCTGATCTTTAACAACTCGCAGAGCAAGCCCCAGCAGTTCGGCAACTCGCTGCTCAAGTCCAACCGCTTCCAACAGTGGTTTTCCGACGTGGTCATCGCCTCAGATGCCAAGGGCCAATACTTCTACACCTTGACGACTAGCGCGCAGATGCGCTCGGTGATCTCGCCAATGGTCTTTTCCAAGCCGCGCATGGACGGCGTGCAGTTCGACCTCGCCACCGACCGCTACGAAGGGACGCTCATCTACTCGCGCTTGAGCAATCCAGGCGGCTCTACTACCGAAGACCAAGAAGTACTCCGCACCAACAACACCACGCTGTTCGGCGGGCGCTTCGCCTACCAACTCAGCGACGCCTTGCAATTGGGCCTGCACGCGGTTAATGCCCACCAGTCGAACACGCTTTCGGACCGCCTAGTGGGCAACCCGTTTTCCGGTGCCTTGACCGTGGCCCAAAACAAAACCGTGTCGCTGATTCAGATCGTCCTGCGCGACGATTCCCCGGGCGACGGAACGGGCGGGGCCGCCTTCTTCCAAGCCGGCTCGGACGTGCTGATCACCTACGAGGACGGCACCGTTGATGCCGGCAAAGACATCCAGTTCGAGCCGGTCATCGAAGGTGGCTTTGTCCAGCAGGGCTACATCGCCGCCAACGGCCCCGAGGAGATACGCCTCAGCTACGACTTCGATAGCCCGGCCTTTGTCGATCGCGCCTCGTTTCCCAAAGAGGACATCGTCAAAGTCGAGTTCCGGCTCGTGCTGGGCAACGACTATCAGGTCTGGATGACGTCCGATCGCCAAGTCAACCGCGACGGGGAGGCCGTGCTGCTGCTCGTGGCCCAAGCCGACGGCAACGTGCAAGACATCACCAATTTGCAGACCGTCCGCTTCGAGTACGGCCTGCCGACGGCTACCCACATCTTCGGCGGCAACATCGAAATACGCGATTACAAGGGCTTTGACCTGTACGCCGAATACGATCTGAGCATGAGCTACCGCAAATACCCCAACGTCCTGCGCGACGAGCACCACACTACATCTGGCATCGGCAGTCGCCGCCGGGCACCGGCTTGGATGGTGAACGCGTCCAAAAAGGCCGCTCCCTTCTTTGTCTTTGGCGAGGCGTACAGCATGGATCCGCTCTACAATACGCGGACCTTCGTCA
>VXZF01000301.1 GCA_009845645.1 Gemmatimonadota bacterium
GCAAGGCGTCCGCTCCTTTGGCATCCACCTGCGCAGGCGGGACTTGGTTTAGCAAGTCGTCGATCCAAGCGTTGATGCGCGCCGGAAAGGTATCCCCAAAGCCGCCCATGCCCCCGAGGTGATCGTAGCTTTCGACCTCGCGCGAAAAACGCGGGTAAAACGTCAGCTTCTCACAGGCTTCATTGATGATGATACGCCCCTCCGAACCGACCAGTTCCAAGGTCTCCAGGCCATAGCTTCCCCCGGCGTCGTACGACCCGGTCAAATGCCCGATGACGCCATTCTCGTACAGCAGGTTCGCCTGCACATTGGACCAGATTTGCCGCCCTTTTCCCTTCTTGAAAAAGGCGTGTACCCGATCCACTCCTCCGGCAAAATAGCTCATCACGTCCAGCGAGTGCGGATGCAGGGCGCGGATGTGGAACCACGGGCTCGACTCGTTGGGATTGTTGATCCACATCGTCATGTTGATTATCTGTAGCTCGCCAAGCCGCCCGTTGGTCAGCCACTCCTTGGCCTTGACGGCCGCGGGAGTGAAGCGGTGGTTCAGGTTGATCCCGTAGGGCAACTGCTTCTCCTCGGCCAAGGCCACCATCTCCCGCGCCTTGGGAATTTCATTGGAAATCGGCTTTTCGCCCAGCACCGGAATGCCAGCCCGCAAAAGCGCCATCGTCGGCTCGTAGTGATCGCCCCCGTTCTCCACCCCGGCCGTGGTCACCGAGCAGGCGTCGAGCCGCAGGCCACTGGCGATCATTTCCTCGACCGAGTTAAAGGCCCGTGCCTCATAGGACTCGGCCGCTTTGTCCGCTTGCTCTTTAACCATGTCGCACACGGCGACGACCTTTGCGTTCTCGTTTGCCGTGTAGCAACGAGCGTGATTGTTGCCAATTCCACCCATGCCGACAATTCCGATGTGAAGCATTGCAAACTCCTTTTTAATTTTTTAAACGGCTACCGGCGTTGGCAGTTCCACTCCCAACTCGGCCGCCAAGGCTCCTATCTCATCCCAGGCTTTCTCATCCACGTACAGACCATCGCGCCGCCGCGCCTGCAGCCGCTGGTGCGCCCGCTCTCCGGGCAGCAACACCTCAGCCACCCCAGGAGCTGGCGGACACGACTTGACCCATTCGACAAATCCCGCGACCTCGGCGTAAAACTCGTTCAACGGTAGGAAAGCCGCGACATTGAGCACGGCGATGAATAGCGCGTTGCCCGTGCGCTCGGGCGCTTCTTGCGTCATCCCCGCCCCGGAAAGCGATCCGGCCAGAATATCGACCAGTACGGAAAGCCCGTAGCCCTTATGCCCACTCTGTGGGAAACCGAGCGGCAAAATGGCACCAGCGGGCGGGCCATAGTACGCGTCCACTTTCGTCGTCGGGTGGCCCTCTGCGTCGATCAGCATTCCGGGCGGCGCATCCTCGCCCCTGTTGCGCAAAAGCCGCATATCGCCGCCGGAAAGCATACTAGTCGTCATGTCGAGGATCACGGGCCACGCGCCGCCGGTGGGAATGCCGCAGCAAATTGGATTAGTCGGCAGGCGACGGCTGCGGCCGCCAAAGGGAGCCACCGCACTATCGCCGCCGTGGCCATTGGCTGTGATGAGGCTGATGCAGTCGGCGCGAGTAGCGATCTCGGCGAAACGCCCCAGCCGCGCCACGTGGTTGCAATCGCGCACCCCAACGACCGCCACCGCCCCGTCGCCGAGCTTGTCCAGCGCCCAGCGCACGGCCTCGGTTGCCGTCACTGGACCGTAGTTCCATTGGCCGCTCAGCCGCCCCCCACACTCGCTTTCGTCCAGTACCACCAACTCGGCTCCAGGCTCGACTTGGCCGTCGCGCACCATGTTCACGTATTGGGGCAGCCGCAACACGCTGTGGGTATCGTGCCCCATCAGCCCGGCTTCGACCAAGTGTTCAGCTATCAACGTTGCATCGTCCGCAGGAACGCCGACTTGTCGCAAGCAAGCTCGCGCCAGCGCATCGAGATCTTCGGCGCGCAAGGTCGGCACTAGGGCCGCTCCTCGCCCCAAGCATCCGCCACGACCAATAGAGCATTGACCACCGGCCGTTCGCCCGTGGGGTCGGATGGCTTGTTGACCACCTGATCGCTTACGACCATCGTCGTCGAGCCGCCGCCGTCGAGGTTCAGCCCTTGATAGGCATTGACCTTGGCGCGGGAAAACTCGGCTAAGCGCGTGCGCATAAATTCGGCTAGCTCCTCCAAGCTCATGCCAACACTATATCCTGGCTGCCGCCCATCGACGACAATCAGGAAGAGTACCTCCGCGTTTTGAGAATACCCAATGGCCGTGCGCGGGTGTCGCTTGTCGGCAAAGCTGCGGCTGAGCCGTTCCTCTTCTACTTCAATGGATACTCCGCCGTTGCGCAGAATGCGCGGGCCGCCACTGATGGCTTCCATTAGCTTGGCTTGGGCCGGTGCCAGCCGACAATATAGCTGCACCGTGTCGCCCAAAGCGATCTGTTCCGTCGCCTCGTATTCAGCACCAGCGGCCAACAGCCACTGATCGTGCTGGAGGGAGAGCGGCCAAGCCTCCCGCCGAATCTGTTGCACCCGCAAGGAAATCGTGTCGTTGGCGATGGAGGTGTCGCCCAGCCCTTGCAACAAAAAGCCCGTAGCTGCTTGCAGCGAATCCCCCTGCACCTGTGCGCGATCGTTGAACACGGACAGTTCCCCGAGCGCTGGCTCGCGGTTGAATCCCGCGACGAGCAGGTGTTCGCCCTCGGCCGTCAACAGGCCCAATTCCATCTTGTACACTGCAATCAAGGGCTGGCCTGCTTCGGTAATGGCAAAGGCCGAGCGCCGCTGTGGAATGCGGATGAGATTGCCGGACTCGATATACAGCCCGGCTGGCTGGCTGGACTCTCCGGGAAACAAAAAGTCTCCGTTTATGGCCGCTAAAGCGCCCGTGGCCAAGCTACTGGTTTTTTGCGCCTCTTCCTGCTTGGCCATGCGCACGCGGATGCCCGCCGCCCAAGCACGCGGCAAATCCACTTCCACCACGTGTATCCGCCACGGTCCTTCGGGCAAATGGATCTCGTAGGACACCACCCCGGGCGCTAGTTCCTCGGTATTTTCCCGAGTGCAACTCCCACTCAAGCACCACGCGAGAATCGCGAGGAAGAGGCGTGTGGACGCCTTATGCGGTATAGCCAAAAGAGTGTACCTCAGCGGCAAGGGGGCGAAAGGCGCACTATGGCACCCCTCGTTGAAAGCGCCCAAAAGTAGCCCTGCACTTCAACCGTGTCAATTTTTTCTAGCGACTGGCCCAGCCGCAGACCAAGCCCTTTATTTAGAAAAAGCTAAAGAGAAAGGACGCCAATGAAAGCCATACTCGTAGGGTTGGGCGGCAGGGGCCGCTATTGGCTCGACCAATGCCGGAAACAGCGGGATGTCGACGTGGTCGCCTGCGTCGAGCCGAGTGCGCAAAACCGCGAGCGCGCGGTCGCACAATGCGCACTCGCCGAGCGTTTCATCTACCGCGATCTCGGCGAAGCCTTCGCAGCCGTGCAAGCCGACTTCGT
>VXZF01000011.1 GCA_009845645.1 Gemmatimonadota bacterium
AGCAGCCGGCGGTCTTTGGGCACAACGACCTGCCGGGCGTGCTGCTCGGGTCGGCCGCCCAGCGGTTGGTGAAGTTGTACGCAGTTAAACCCTGCGACCGCATGGTGGTGCTAGCGGCCAATAGCGATGCGTATGGGGTGGCGCTGGACATGCTCGACGCGGGGGTCGAGGTGGCGGCTATTGCTGACTTGCGCCCTGATGTGACTCCGTCGGCTCTAGCGGAAAAAATCACTGCCGCTGGGGTGCCGATCCACAGCGGCCATGCGATTTATGCGGCCATGCCGAATAGACAGAAGAATGGCCTGCGCGGCGCAGTGGTGGCCCCGCTAGCTGCAGACGGCACCATAGATGCCCAGCGTGGCACCGAGATCGCCTGCGATGGCCTTGTCTCGTCGGTTGGCTGGATGCCCAATGCCGCGCTGCCCAGCCAAGCGGGGGTGCAATTCGCGTACGACGAGGCGCTGGAGCAACTCGTGCCGCAGTCGTGTCCAAACGGGGTCTTTGTCGCCGGGCGCGTTCGCGGGGTGTACGATCTAGACGCGCAGCGGGAAGACGGGCGAGTCGCTGGGCTTAGGGCCGCGCACTACGCTGGTCACGGCGACGGCGAGGTGTCTGCTCCCCCGTCGCTTGGGCGAGAAGCCCTCAGCCACAGCTATCCGATTTTCTCCCATCCGAGCAAAAAGAACTTCGTGGATTTCGACGAGGATTTGCATTTGACGGATTTTGTCAATGCGCACCAAGAAGGCTACGACAGCGTCGAATTGCTCAAGCGCTATAGCACCGTGGGGATGGGGCCGAGCCAGGGCAAGCTATCCAACATGAACGCGATGCGGATCTTGGCCAAACTCAACGGCGACACCGTCGCCGTGACTGGCTCGACGACCGCCCGTCCCTTCTACCACCCGGTATCGCTAGGACATTTGGCGGGTCGGCGCTTCCACCCGATGCGCCGGACGGCGATCCACGATTGGCATTGCGAACGCGGCGCGGTTTTTGCTCACGCTGGCGACTGGTATCGGCCTGAATTCTATGCCAGCGGCGACGCCAGCCGCGACGAGTGCATTGTGCAGGAGGCGCAGCAGGTGCGGGCTGGCCTGGGAATCATCGACGTGAGTACGCTGGGCAAATTGCAGGTCAGCGGCCCGGATGCGAGCGAGCTACTCGAACGCCTTTATACGGGCCGCTTCAAGAAGCAGGTGGTTGGCCGCTGCCGCTACGGCGTGGCGCTCGACGAAAGCGGGGTTGTGATTGAGGACGGGGTGATTGCACGACTAGCTGATGACCGCTTCTACGCGACTACGACCAGCAGCGGCGCGGCGGCCTTTTATCGCGAGATGCTGCGCTGGGCTGCGATCTGGGGCTTGGACGTGACCTTGAGCAATGTCACGGGTCAACTGGCGGCGTTCAATTTGGCTGGCCCAGAAAGCCGCGACGCGCTGGCGGCGTTGACGGACATCGACCTGCGGTCGGGGCCTTTTTCCTATCTGCGGGTGCGTGACGGCGAGGTGGCTGGGGTGCAGGCGCTGGTGATGCGGGTGGGTTTTGTCGGCGAACTGGGATACGAGATACACGTGCCGGCTTGGGAAGGGGATCACGTGTGGCGCGCGCTGGTGGAGGCCGGTGCGCGGCCCTTTGGGGTGGAGGCGCAGCGCCTGTTGCGCTTGGAAAAAGGGCACTTGATCGTCGGCCACGACACGGACGCGCTGACGTATCCCCAAGAGGCGGGGTTGGGTTGGGCCATTGGCAAAAACAAGCGCTTCTTCATCGGCCAGCGCAGCCTGCGAATCTATGCTGCACGTCCAACTCGGCGCACGCTCGTCGGCGTGCGGTGGCCCGCTGATTTCACCGGCAAGCTGCCCGAGGAGTGCAATTTGATCATGCGGGAGGGATGGATCGCCGGCCGCGTGACCAGCATCGCTCCGGTTTCGACGCTGGGTTATCCGCTGGGCTTGGCCTTTGTCGAAGCGGATATGGCTGAGCCCGGCACGCGGGTAGAAGTGCGCTTGGACGATGGTTCGACGAGCACGGCGGAAGTGACCGCGCTGCCCTTTTACGATCCCGAGGACGAGCGGCAGAAGCTGTGAGCGGCTCTCGACATTGGCAAGCGCGTCCACAAAAAGTAAAGGCCCTGTCGTTAGTCAGCCCTCTCAAAATGCCTTCTTCGCACTCAGGCTCCAGTGCCCCTCTTGGCGATCCAGTCTGCGGGTGTATTCTACATTGAGATAATCGAGCAGGGTCAGCGATAGGCCGAGCTCGTGGTGGAGGCGTGTGGGTGGGGCCTCGGCAAGATCCCAAACTCGGCCTGTGGCCCCGTGTAGTGCCCAGCCCAATCCCCAGCGCTGGGCGCGCCACCCCAGCCCCAGCCGCTCGAAGAGGCCGGTGCGCCAGCGCTGTTCCCAGAAAAATCCTGCATAGTGCCGGCCTGTGTACGGGCGGTTGCGCAGGGTTTTAAATGCGCCAAAGGGGGCGATGAGCACCAGACCAGCATCTAGGGTCCCGTGGCGCTGAATCGGCACCTGACCAAGACCCGCACCGGCCTGGAGCCGATAGTTGGACTCGGCCGGCCAGAGTCTGCCCTGCGCTGGCTCGACGTGCCAGTCGAGCTGGGCATCTAGGCGGGCAAAACGGGCAAAGCTCCCCATCCATTCGTCGCTGTACTCGGCCGCGAGCCGGGTGCTATACCATGCCTTGGGGTCGAGTCCTCCTAGGTCGAGCACTAGCTCCAGCGACGTCATGCGCCCCTCGCGGATCGGGGGATTGTCCCTGTAGGTCAGATCCCGGTCGGCGCAGAGGTGCTTATAGACATAACTGCTGCTGGACTGCACACTACAGAAGCTGAAGTCTGTCTCCTTGCGCAAGCTGCTATGCCGCTCCCGATTGAACGCCAATGTCAGGACGCTGTGCTGCGCCAAGCGATACCCCGCCTCGGCGCGCCAGCGGGTCCGCCAGTAGAAGTCGAAGTAGTCGTCGAGACTGAGCAGAAAGGGATAGCTGTTGTCGGCGAGTGTATAGAGCGAAGAAGGATAGCGTGGAACGGTGCCGCGCTGGTAGTACAGGCCCGTGAAGCTGCGGCCATCCGCACCCCAGACCCGCTTTGACCCCACGCCGGCAAAGAAGCGACCGTGCCCGGTGTTGTAGCCCCCCTTGAAGTAGAGCCCCGTGCGCTGGCCGAGCAGGTTAGTGCCGCGCCAGCGCGCGCCGAAATGCAGCGCATCGACGCGGTTGGTCCACAGCTCCGGCGTGAGCTTGCCCCTGGCCGCTGCCGGGATTTCTACTACGTGCTGGCCGAAGAACGTCAGGCTCGTGTCGAGGTGGATCCCGGTCGCCCCGGCGACGACATAGCGCAAGAGCTCGTCGTTGACCAAGCTTTTTTGTACCAGTGGATCCTCCCCAGTCACAGCGGGCACCTCCTCGCCCACCTCCTGTTCATAGAGCCGGTAGAGTGCAGAGACCGCTTGCTCGGCCAGCGGCTTGAACCCTTGTTGCAAGTCCGCAAAAGCCTGCGCTTGTCGGCGGGTCAAGGGCCGCTCCGCTCGC
>VXZF01000570.1 GCA_009845645.1 Gemmatimonadota bacterium
TATTTCGACGACTTGGGGTTTTATGCGAGCCGGTTGCAGCACAACCAATTCGCCCGCTACGAAGACGGCCCCGACGCCGCGCTCTATCCGGTAGAAACGAATTTTTTCTGGGAATGGGATCGCGACGAGTCGCGTCAACGCTACCGCGAGTTGCGCAATGCGAGCCAACACGCGCAGCGGCAGGCACTCTATGTAACGGGATTGGTGGTCGTCAATCACCTCGCGGCTGCCATCCATGCGGCGCGAGTGGCCAGCGCGGAGCAAGCTCAGACCGGCTTCGCGCCCAAGGTGGCGGTGGGGCCTAGGGGAGCGGCTTTCTTTTTGGTGCGGCATTTCTACTGATGGTCTGCTTTTTCCCACGAGTGGTCTTGGCTGCGTGGATGCTCTTGCTGCCGCTGGCGGTCGCAGCCGAAGAGCGGATATGTGGGACGCGCTGGCTTGAGCAGCACCGCGTGTCTTTCCCCGCGCCTGCCCCTAAGGCAGTAGGCGCAAGGCAAGAGTTGGGGCCTATTGAAGTGGGAACTCAGCTCGACTTTTACTCGCCGTTCAAATACAAGGCCCAGCCGGCCACCTGCCGCTACAAGGGGACGCACTGCTATATCTTCGTCGAGAGAAGTCAGTGGGACATCTTCGTAGCCCAGGAAGATGTGGACAAGCTGGGCGCGCTTTTTGACGCGGCGACTCCGGCTGATCCCGAGCGCGGGATATTTGAAATAGTAGTCGATGCCTTTGGCGAACCTGCCGATGAAGACGGCGATCCCCGCATCTTCATTCTGATTTTGGACATTACCGACGAGAGATTGGTCGGCTATTTCTACGGTGAGCGGCGCAATACGATCTACCTCGACTCGGATAAGGTGGTCTTAGAAGCTCGTCTCGCCTATGCAACCTTAGCGCACGAATTCCAGCACCTAATCCATTGGGGGCACGATTCCGACGAGGAGGCATGGATTGACGAAGGGCTTGCTGGGTACGCTGAGGAGCTGGTGGGTTTTCCCGAAGCTGACCCGAGCATGGTGCCGAGTTTTCTCGCGGATCCCAGTATCAATCTGACACACTGGGTGTTTGAGGCGGCGAGCTACGGCAAGACCTATCTGTTTGCCTCGTTTTTGGCCGAGCGCTATGGCCCGGGGCTGATTCGCCAAATCGTCGCCGAGCCGCGCAACGGCATTTTGGGCATTGACGACGCCTTTAAGAACCAAAACTGGGTTGAGGACTACGCGGGTGCTTGGCGTTTGTGGATCGCGGCCAACTATGTGGGTGGGTACGAGGCCCTGCGCGGTCGCCGCGCAGCCGCAGTTTCAGCGCCTGATGTGCCTTTTGCGGAACTGGCTGGCGAGGTTGACAGCCAATGGGGCGCGGCGAATGTGGTCATTCGCTCGGCGGGGGATATAGCCGTTGATTTCGCTGGCGCGGCAGAGGGGGACTATGCCGCGTGGGTGTACGCCATGCGCGACCAGCGCGGCGAGTTGATCGCGATGGAACTTGGCGCGGACAATACAGGGCAGGTGCAGGTCGCGGATGTAGATAGCGCGGCGGTCATCGTCGGCAGGGCTTCGCCGACGGGTGGAGAGTTTGCCCTCGCGGCCCGGTATTTTACGCCCACGGTCGTAGCTATGCAGGCGGATGAGCAGGCCGCAAACGACTTGGCCCCGGCGTATCCGAATCCGGCCAACAGCGCGGTGAATCTGCCCTTTCGCTTGGCAGGGGAAGCGGATGTCGAACTGGCGATATACAATACCTTGGGCCAGCGCGCGGCCCTTTTGGTGGCGGAGCGGCTCGGGGCTGGGCAGCACTTGGCGCGCTGGAGTGGTGACCGCGCGGCCAGTGGGGCGTATTGGGCTGTGTTGAAGGTCGGCGAGGAAACGCGGACGCGTCGGTTGATGTTGGTCCGGTGAAGGCTGGACTGACCCCAGGAATACCTAGCGTCTGACAATCTACGAATCCGGGGACCTCAGTCTTCCAATGTGAGGATGCCAATGTCGCAGGTGTGGGCGTCGCAGTACCACAAGACGCCTTGGTGCGCGGTCAAGCCGTGTACCTCGTCCGGGGCAGCCACCCGAATGACGTCATAGACGCGTCCGTCCTTGGTGTCGAGCAGACTGACGGTGCCAGCCGAAGTGTCGGCCACCCACAGCCTGTTGTCGGGCCCCCAAGCAATGCCGTGGTTGCGAAAGCCGGGAGTGCGAAATTGGTGTTCCTCTTCCCAAGTGTCGGGGTTCATGACGTGGACCATTTGGGAAGGCGGTGTGGCCACGTATAGCTTGCCGTCTTTCCATTCTAGGCCGTGAGAACCGGTGGTGCGCGCGTCTGAGATACCCTCCCGAGGCGCTGTGATGCCGGCACCGGGCGAGTCGTATTTGGCGATGGTGCGGCCGGTTTCCAGTTCTAGTTTGGCGATCTTGAGTTCATAGGTAGAGGCGATCCACAGATACCCGTCCCCCACGGTAATGCCGCTGGAGTGGACCGTATCGGTCTGGGCTGCGAACAAGGTCTCGCCGGTTTCATAATCCAACTTGTACACTTTGTGATCGACTTGGTCGATGACCCACAGGCCGTCGGGGGCAGCTTGGATGCCGTTCGGCTGCGGTCCAGGGCACAAGAATCGCTTGTTCACCTTGGCGATGTTTGAAGCCATTGTTTTTTGTCCTCCATTAAGGAAAGTGCGTACTAACGGTCGAGCGGCGCGGCGATGATGTTGTCGATCAGGCGGACGTTGGACAGGCGCACGGCGAGGGCGATGACGACCGGGCCGGCGATGTGGGTTATTTCTTCGAGCGTGTCTGGGTGCGCGATGGAAATGTAGTCAATGGATGCGTCGAGTGCGCGCTCGATGTGCTCCCGCATCTCGGCGACGATCCGACTGGCGTCGCGTTCGCCCTGTTCGATTTTTTCCCGGCCCATTGTGAGCGCTTCGTAGAGGGCCGATGCGCGCTGTCGCTCTTCTGCGCTGAGAAGGACGTTGCGCGAGCTCATGGCCAAGCCATCTGCTTCGCGCACAGTAGGGGCGACCTCAACGCGCAAATCCAAGTTCAAATCGCGCACTAGCCGACGAATGATGGTCGCCTGCTGGTAGTCTTTTTGACCGAAGACGGCTAGGTGCGGTTTGACGGAGGTAAATAGCTTGGTCACTACGGTGGTGACGCCGCGGAAGTGCCCAGGTCGGAAAGGGCCGCATAGACTCTTGGTTAGCTCTTCGACTTCGACGGAAGTCGAGAAGTCAGGGGGATAGAATTCCACTGTTTGGGGATGGAAGACTGCATCGACTCCCCGGCGAGACAGCAGGTCGAGGTCGCGTTCCATGTCGCGCGGATAAATGGCGAAGTCTTCTTTCGGACCGAATTGCAGTGGGTTGACGAAAATACTGACGACTGTGCGGTCCGCGGCTTCGAGGCTGTGATCGACCAAGCTGAGGTGTCCCTCGTGTAAAAAACCCATCGTTGGCACTAGCCCAACGCATAGACCCGCGCCGCGCCAAGCATCGGATTGAGCCTGCATTTCCGCGACCGTGTGTATGCGTTTCATGGGAGGG
>VXZF01000599.1 GCA_009845645.1 Gemmatimonadota bacterium
CTGTCAATGTCCGTTCCAATGCTCTGTCCCAGTCCATGCTGTCTTTCTCAAGCGTTGTTTGTACGCATCCGGGCAATTGCTGTCCACAGATGTACATCTCAGGAGTGCCCCAGTGCTCCGTGCCTTCGGGAATCCTTGGTCTGTTCCCGGCGGTATGCTGGATTGTCGCTTTCATGTAATGCACGATATAGGCCCGACGAAACCGATCTGATCTGTTGGGAGTGCTGCGGTGCAATAGCGCATTGTTGAAAAATACCAGTGCGCCCTTCGGCACTTCTACTGGCATGGCCTGTTCTTCCATCTCGTCGGACACAGTCACTCTTTTTTGCAATAAATAATCATCGCTCTCGACCTGACTGTGATCTATCACGCCCAAGCGATGGCTGCCGGGGATCACCCACAAGCATCCGTTTGCTTCGTCTGCATCATCCAGTGCCAGCCAAGTTCCAATCGTCGATTGGTCTATCGCGTCCCCCACGCTGCTGACATAGATATTGCGGAAATACCACGAGTCCTGATGCCACGCAATAGGCCGCCCGGTGCCCGGAGGTTTAAAAAAATACAGATCGTTTGGACAGAACAGATCCGATCCTACGATCTCTGTGACCGCATCCAGCCGCCTTGGATCGCGAATGTGGGCTCGCACCAATGCACTGAACCTGTGAAGTCGCGTTATACCGTTTAACGATGCAGGTCCAGAAGTCGCATCGGTTCCGGCATTGCGTTTCAGAATTGCTTGCTTCTCTTTCTCTGTCAACACGTCAGAGGTCTCGATGAGTTCTACGATATCTTCGATTCTGTCGCGCAGTGCATCAATCTCATAAATGTCGAAGGCATCTGAGCGAATAAAGAACCCATCTTTTGCATATTTTGCACGTTCCTCCGCGGTCAATCCATGCGCTATAGTGTCAACTGTTGACATAAAACATCTTCTTTCTTTTTGAGAATTATTAATTTAATTCGTAATTCCTAATTCCTAATTTGCGCAGAAGGAGTTCCTCCATGACCACCGCTTCCCAGCGTCCCAACATCGTCCTCATCCTCGCCGACGACATGGGCTATTCCGACCTCGGCTGCTACGGCTCCGAAATCCGCACCCCCAACCTAGACGGCCTCGCCGCCCAGGGATTGCGCTTCTCGCAGATGTACAATTTTGCCCGCTGCTGCCCCTCGCGCGCGGCCTTGCTGACCGGCCTCTATCCGCACCAAGCCGGCATCGGCCACATGGCCGGCGGCATCCCCAACGCTTCCGGTTATGGCGGCTATCTGCGCCACTCGGCCGTCACCATCGCCCAAATTCTCAAGGAGCGCGGCTATCGCACCCTAATGTCGGGCAAGTGGCACTGCGGCAAAAGACCCGACAGCGCCGACAGCCCTCCCGAGATGCAGCACGGCTTCGACCACCTTTTTGGCCTCGGTAGAAACAGCGGCTACTTCGGCGGGCGCACCTGCACCCTCGACGGTGAACCTATCGCCGCCAATCCCACCGACTTCTACCTCACCGACGCCATCTCCGACCACGCCGTTGACTTCATCTCCGAAAGTGCCGACCAGCCCTTTTTCATGTACGTCGCGTACACGGCACCGCACTGGCCGCTCCACGCCTTTGAGGAAGACATTGCCCGCTACCAAGGCCAGTACCGCAAGGGCGGCTGGGACGCAGCGCGCACCGCCCGCCACGAAGCGCTCAAAGACATGGAAATCGTCAGCTCCCACTGGGACATATCGCCCCGCGACGAAGACGCACCCTCTTGGAATGAAGTGGCCGACCCAGATTGGGAAGACCGACGCATGGCCGTGTATGCGGCTCAGGTCGATCGCATGGACCAAGGCATCGGCCGCATCCTCGCCAAACTCCGCGAACTCGACCTAGAGGACAACACCATAGTCATTTTCCTCTCGGACAACGGCGGCTGTGCTGAATTCTTATGCGAGGATGGCAACCGCATCGACTGGGTCTTTTTACAGGGCCTCACAACCCACGACGGGCGGCCCGTGCAAATGGGCAACATCCCCGGTCTGATGCCCGGGGCTGAGGACACGTACATGAGCTACGACGTGCCTTGGGCCAATGTCAGCACCACCCCCTTCCGCCGCTACAAGCGCTGGGTCCACGAAGGCGGCATCGCCACCCCCTGCATCGTCCGCTGGCCGGCCACCATCAAACAACCCGATCTCGCGCACGATCCCGCCCAAATCATCGACATCACCGCCACCCTCATCGACGCAGCCGGCGCTTCCTATCCCACCGAATACGACGGCCACACCATTACCCCTCTCGAAGGTGAGAGCTTCCTCTCCCTCCTCGAAGGCCGCGAGTGGTCGCGCGAAAAGCCTATGTACTGGGAGCACGAGGGCAATGCCGCGATCCGCATCGGGCCGTGGAAACTAGTCTGCGAAACCAGCGGCCAAGGCGGCTGGGAACTCTACAACATGGACGAAGATCGCACCGAACTCAACGACTTAGCAGAGCGGGAAAAAGATAGGGTTAGGGAAATGGAACAGCGCTACCGCGAGTGGGCCGACCGCGCCGATGTCCTGCCTTGGCCCATCAACTCCGGCGCGTGGAAATTCCCCGGCATGAGTCCGGACGGCACCTTCTACATGCGCGGCCAGCACGGCCACATGGTCTAGGACGCCCCTACTACACCACTCCTACCTTCCGGTAAATCTCTGCACCACCCCTACCTTCCGGTAAATCTCCTCGCGCACCTTGTAGATTTCCCGCGCCTCTTGGGTCATCTCCGCCCCACCCCGTTCCGTCCATTCGGCCACAAAATCGTCGAAATAGTCGAGGTCGCGCTCGCCGCGCACGATCTCGGCGTAAACCGTCATCTGCAAATTGCGCAGATCGCGCAAGTGCTTGATCGACGAAGGCACCACGTCCGGCTTGCCAAACAGGCCGGCCTGCGCCCACTCGGTGCGCTGATAGCGCTCGCGGTGTTGCAGCATGGCCGTTGGCAGGTACTTGTCGGCAATGGCGGGCCGGACCCCGCAGGGTGCGAAAAATCCACCCGGGCCATCGACGTTCAACACGATAAGATGCTTGCTGGCGACGTTGCGGTCGTCGTAGGGCGGCAGATAGTACAGGCCGCGCTCAGCGTCGAACTCCCAATGCACGCCCCGCTGGCCCATCCGCACCTCGACAAAGAGCTTTTCCTCAACCGCTAGCGCCTCGAAAATTTTGAGCATCCGCACGACCTTCTCAGGCGCGGCCGCCACCTGCTTGCCAAAGACAAAAACATGGGCGGCCGTGCTCCATACCCGCGCCCCACGGATGCCTGCTGGGCCAGCCGGAAACGGCCCGACCACCACCTCGGCACCCGGCTGCAACTCGGCAATTACCGATACCAACGACGCCTTGTTGTACTGGTCAAAGCTGCTATAGCCACCGTGGCTGAAGAGGTACCCCGTCTTGCCGCTGACGAATTTCTGGTAGGGTATTGGGCTGCTCTTGATTTGGCCGATCGCAAAGTCGGGGTCGATCAGCCCGTCGGCGTACCACTTGCGCAAAAGGCCCA
>VXZF01000141.1 GCA_009845645.1 Gemmatimonadota bacterium
CGCTGCATATTTACTTCGGCGTCACCATCATCCTCTCGCTGATGGGCTGGACTGGGTTGGCGCGGGTGGTGCGCGGCCGCTTCCTGTCGCTGCGCGACGAGGATTTCGTAGTCGCCGCCCGCCTATCGGGCACCAGCGAGTTGAAAATCATTTTCAAACACCTGCTGCCATCGTTCCTCAGCCACGTGATCACCTCGGCCACCCTAGCGGTGCCGGGGATGATTCTCGGCGAGACCGCGCTGAGTTTTTTGGGGATTGGGCTGCGGGCACCCGTGGTTAGCTGGGGAGTGCTGCTGCAAAAGGCGCAGAACTTTCAGGCCGTGGCCATGGCGCCGTGGCTGTTGCTGCCGGGGCTTTTCGTGGTCATCGCGGTCTTGGCCTTCAACTTGGTCGGCGATGGGATGCGCGACGCAGCCGATCCGTATGCGAGCCATTAGTTAGACGTGGAAAAGGCCATGCAAAAGTGGACGTTGTATTTTGGAGACTGCACGGAACAGCTCCAGCACATTGCGGCGGACTCAGTGGATTTGATCGTTACTTCGCCTCCTTATACCAATCAGCGATCTGCTACGTATGGAGGGGTAACGCCGGACGGCTATGTGGAGTGGTTTTTGCCCATCGCCGATGAGTTGCAGCGGGTCTTGAAGCCGACGGGCACGTTTATTTTAAACATCAAAGAACGGGTCGTGAACGGCGAACGGCACACCTATGTGTTAGAACTCATCTTGGCCATGCGCCAGCGGGGCTGGCTGTGGACGGAAGAGTTTATCTGGCACAAGAAAAACTGTTATCCCGGCAAGTGGCCCAACCGGTTCCGAGATGCGTGGGAGCGGCTTTTGCAATTCAACCTACAGCGCAAGTTCAAGATGAACCAAGAGGCCGTGATGGTTCCCGTCGGCGATTGGTACGAAAGCCGCATGCGCACCTTGAGCGAGACGGACCGCGCCCGCGACGAGTCCAAGGTCGGCAGCGGTTTCGGCAAAAAGGTCGCGAATTGGTTAGATCGCGATAAGGTATATCCCAACAACGTGCTCCACCGCGCCACCGAATGCGGCAATCGGCAACACAGCGCTGCGTTTCCCTATTGGTTGCCGGAATGGTTCATAGACCTTTTCACGGATCCGGGAGACATAGTGCTAGATCCGTTTGTCGGCTCGGGCACGACGGCGTTTTCTGCGCTGAATAAAGGCCGCCACGTCATCGGCGTTGAGATTCACAAGCCCTATTGCGATGCACTCAAGGGCCAATTGGAAGGAAAGTACGAGCAAGATCTGTGATAAGAGAGGCTGGAGTTAGCGTTTCTTCCGTTCTATCCCGGAACGGGACAGCCGAATACTGCGCGTCGCTGTCAACACCTGCGTTGCACCTTGGCGGGTGGTGAGCGTATTTTTTGACCGAAACATGAGAGGAAAATTATGAAACTGCATGTCGATAAAAAGGCCGACGCGCTCTATCTGCGCCTCGATGATTCGGTCATCGTCGAGTCCGAAGAGGTCTCGCCGGGCGTGGTCCTCGATTACAACGAATCGAACGAAGTGGTGGGGGTGGAGATGCTCTATCTGTCGAAACGCTCGTCCAATCTGAACCTCTCTGCCTTAGAATTCGAGACCGCTTAGCTACTTCAAACGCTTTATGACCTCTCCCCTACTCGACGTCCACGACCTGAGCGTGCGCATCACCCGCGACGAGGGCGTGGTGCGGCCGCTCAACGGCGTCAGCTTCCGCATCAACACCGGCCAAGCCGTGGGCATCGTCGGCGAAAGCGGCTGCGGCAAGACCATGACTTCTAACGCCCTGTTGCAGATTCTGCCGCCGGCAGCCGAGATAACCAGCGGCCACATCCGCTACCGCCGCAAGCTGGACGAGCGCGAGATCGACCTCGCCGCGCTCGATGCGCACAGCGACGAGATGCATCAGATCAGGGGCGGCGACATCTCCATGATCTTCCAAGAGCCAATGACCGCGTTCTCACCGGTGCACACCATTGGCAACCAAATCGCCGAGATGATCCAGCTCCACGACTCGCTATCCTCAGAAGCAACGCGGCAGCGGGTCGTCGAGCTGTTGCACTTAGTCGGCATCCCCGATCCGCAGGACCGCGCTGACGACTATCCCTTCCAGCTTTCGGGTGGAATGCGCCAGCGGGCGATGATTGCCATGGCGCTGGCGAGCAATCCGCGGCTCTTGATCGCCGACGAGCCAACCACGGCGCTCGACGTAACCGTGCAGGCGCGGGTGCTCAAGCTAATCCAGCGGCTCCAGCGCGAACTGGGGCTGGCACTCATGCTAATCACCCACGATCTAGGCGTGATCGCGCACACAGTCGAATACGTCTATGTGATGTACATGGGGCGGATCGTCGAAGAGGGACCGGTAGCCGCAATTTTCGACAGCCCGGCGCATCCCTATACCGCGGCCCTGTTGCAATCCATCCCCAGCTTGACGGGCAAACGCCGACACATCGAGCCAATTGAGGGCAGTGTCCCCAGCGCGTACGCCCTGCCCGAGGGATGCCCCTTCCACACCCGCTGCACGCAAAAGGTCGGCCCCATTTGCGAGCAGCAAATGCCCGCGTCCGCAGAAGTGGGGCCACATCACCACACCCGTTGTTTCATCCACACCGAGGAAGGAGGGGATTAGCCCGATGTCCAACGGGGCCACAGACGCCCTCCTGCAAGTGCGAGGGTTAAAAAAGCACTTTCCCGTGCACCGGGGGCTTTTACAGCGACAGACGGGGTGGGTGAAGGCCGTAGATGGTGTGAGCTTTGCGCTCGCTCAAGGCAAAATTTTGGGGCTGGTCGGCGAGAGCGGCTGCGGCAAGACCACCACCGGGCGGATGATTCTCCGCGCTCTAGACCCAACCGAAGGGGAGATTCTCTTTCGCCAACAGGACGGACAAGTCGTCGATATGGCCCAACTCGGCCGGCGCGAAGTCGTCCAAGCTCGCCGACAGATGCAGATGATTTTCCAAGACCCGTACTCGTCCCTAAATCCGCGGATGCCCGTGCGCGATCTAATCGCCGAGCCGCTCCGGTCTTATGGCTGGTCGGCGCGCGACAGTCACGCACGCGTGGGCGAGCTGATGGAGCGAGTGGGACTCGACCCCAGATACGCGCGCCGCTATCCGCACGCCTTCTCGGGCGGCCAGCGCCAGCGCATCGGCATTGCCCGCGCCTTGGCCTTGAGTCCATCGCTCATCGTCGCCGACGAGCCGGTCTCCGCGCTCGACGTCAGCGTGCAAGCGCAGATTCTCAACTTGCTCCGCCAATTGCAGACCGACCTCGACCTCACCTTGCTCTTTATCGCCCACGACCTGAGCGTAGTGCGCTATCTCTGCGATGAAGTGGCCGTCATGTACCAAGGCCGGATCGTGGAACAGGCCGCAACCGAAACTCTCTTTACCCAACCGCAGCACCCCTATACGGCCATGTTGCTAGAGGCCGCGCCCGCGCCCGATCCCCACGCCTCGTGGATGGAAGAAGACGAAGACGCCAGCGAGGCGGGCGAGCCAACGCCGA
>VXZF01000303.1 GCA_009845645.1 Gemmatimonadota bacterium
CCAAATGCCAGCCTCGCCGACGTGGGGAATTTTCCACAAGTATTGGCCGCCGACAGGCTCCGGCTCTAAGCGCAGGCGCTCGCCCGACGGCGTCTTGGCCTCTACGACCGCTTCCATTGGCACATCGGCCAAGCGGCGATAGACCGTTTCTCCCACCAAGTAAGCAGCATGGCGATCTGGCGGCAGGCTCAGCTCGCGCACCAAGCGGTGCAGGAGGGGGGCGAACAGCCCGCGTCGGTGCAGGTCGTTCCACTGCGGGTCGATGGGGAAGGCCGCGAGTGCGACGCGTCCTTGATCCTTCCAAGCTAGCGCCATGGAGAGTTGTCCATCGCTGAAGCGGACCAAAGGCAAAAGGTTGGGTGCGGGGACCATGGCGAAATAGGCGTAGAAACGCGGCTGATCGCCGTCGCTGGCGATGAGGTCGTTGAAAAGTGGGTGGTGCGGCTCGTCCTCGTCTAAGACTTGATAGTTGGCTGTGTTGCCGGGCGTGCCGAGCCGGTTTTTGAAGCGTCCCGGAGTCAGGCCGGGCAGGAGATCGCGGTTGTAGTAGCCGAGGTCGCTCTGCGGCGCGGGAAAGAGGGCTACGCCGCCGCCACTGGCGACGAACTCGTCCAGAGCCGCCTTTTGTGCCGCGCTCAGCCGCGCGAGGTTGCAGAGCACGAGTACATCTACTCCGGCGAGGGTGCTGACGTCGAGGTTGGCAAAAAGATCGGTGCGGATTTTTACGACCGGATCGGAAAGGGCCGCCGCCCCGAGTGCCCGGCGCACATAGTACGCGTCCTCGGGTTGTTCGCTTAACAGCAGCACGGTGATGGAGGTGGGCAAATCGAGCGTGAAGTAGCGGCGATTGTCGAGCGCGAGCGCGTCGTCTGCGAGCGCGACGTGCCCACTTAACCGCCCGGGCTGTCGCGGCGAAAAGCTGAGTGCTACTTGGGTCGTGCCCGGTGCTCCGGGATCCACACTATGGCGGCGCACGCGCTGGCCATCGACAAACAGGTCGAGTGCCGTGTCCGCGTGGCTGTGCGCGATTGCGGTTTCCAAGGTGACTTTGGCGTCGGCAGCGAGCATCCAGCTCGGAGCCGCGACCCGCTCGACGTAAGCATTTGGCCGGGTCTGGGCGCGAGGACTAGCGACATAGACGCGCGCATCGGCAAAGGACGGGACCGAGTCGTCGAGTTGATCCCAGTTGTATTGGGCCAAATCGGTAAAGAGAAAAAGCTCGTGCGCTGCAAGTGCGGATTCTTGGTCGAAGCGTTGGGCTGCTGCATACAAGGCCGAGCGCAAGTCGGTCGCCTCTTGTGTCGGCGCGAGTTCGGCAATGCGCTCGGTTAAGTAATCGCGGTCTCCCGCAAAAGGGGCGTAGGGCCGTTGGGCAAAAGGCTGCACTGTCACTTGATCGCGCGAGGGCAAAACGGCCAGTAGGTCGCCGAGTTGGCGCTGGAGTTGGTCAAACAGGGAGGCAGAGGGTCGTTGGTAGCGGGTGCTGTACGACAGGTCCAAGAGCGCGTGAACGGCCACCGGGCGATCTCCGCTTCCCCATCCGCCGCCAGCCTGATACGTCGGGCGAGCAAAAGCGCAGACGATGAGCACAATGATGAGCGTGCGCAGCAAGAGGACCAGCCACTGGCGCAGTTGGAGCCGCCGCATGCGGTTTTGCTGGAGCTGACGCAGAAAGGCAAAGTCGCTGAAAGGATGGGGTTGGGCACGCCCTCGATGCAGCAGGTGGATGGCTAGGGGAAGGGCGGCCGCGACTAGTCCGAGAAGGACCGCGGGATTGAGAAACTGCAAGATGGGAAAGGGGCCGCGCTAGTTCGCGGCGGGAATATCGCGCTCGGCAGCTTCGATGGTGGCGATGATTTCCTCGGCTGAATTCGCGTCGATGAGCTTCTTTTTGAACTCTTCGTTTTTGAGTAAGCGCGAAATCCGCGCCAGTGCCTTGATGTGGGGGCCGGAGATGTTGGTCGGGGAGACCAGCAGGAAGAACACATAGGCTGGCTCGCCATCAAGGGCGTCGAAATCCATGCCCCGCCGCTGGGTGCCCATAGCTGCGACTAGTTCGGTCACCGCGGCCGACTTGCCGTGGGGGATGGCGATGCCGTCGCCAATGCCCGTGCTCATGATTTTTTCGCGGTCGAGTACGGCTTGCAATGCTTGGTCGCGGTCGATGATCGCGTCGCCGACTGGAAGTGAGTTGACCAGTTCGGTGATGATTTCCTCTTTGGATTCTCCTTTGAGGTCAACTATGATGGATTCGAGCGACAGAATGTCCAACAGGTTCATGCGCGTTATCTCCGGGTGAATTGTTGAAAAATAAGCTATCCCCGCGACATTCGTCAACTGCTCATTGTCGTTGAGTTATGGCTTTTACGAGTCGCGGTACCACGAAGTAGAGCAAGCGACCGCGACTGATTTCTGCCCAAGCGTGGATGCCCAATGCGACTGCGGCTAAGCCCGCAGTTGGCAGGGCGATGTGCGCGCCCGTCAGCTCGCCGATCCATTCTTCCAGTCCTGGGTTATGGGCGATGATGAGGCCGGTCTGCACGCTGTCTGGCAAGCCGGCCGCCGCTTGGGTCAAGGTGCTGGGAGACGAGAGGTAGAGCGCGTCGTCCAAGTGCAGGGCCCTCGGCGGCAGGCCAAGAGATTCGACAAGGCCAGTGGCCGTCTGGTGCGCTCGGCGCGCGGCCGAGGCCAGCACGAGATCGGGACGCGGGCCATACGCTGCGAGTAGGCGGGCGATCCGTGGCAAATCCGCGCGACCGCGCTTGTTGAGCGGACGGTCGAAATCGTCGCTTATTCCGGGAGGATAAGCCGACTTGGCATGGCGCATGATGAGCAAGGTTTTCATGGGAATTAAGAATTGGGAACGTCTTTGGTTGCGTGGGCATTTACTAGAGGGTATTTTTATCAGCAGCAAGATAGTGCGTGTCGGCGCTCGATACAAATGCGACTTAGGATTTAATATCTTATGGCTTCACAACCCGTAGAGCTCAACCTAACCATCCGCCCCCAGCGACGCTTTGCCATCATTGATATCGCCGAGCTGATCCGCCAGCAAGTCGGCGATGAGTTGCACCCCTTTCGCAAAGCCGCGTACTGTTCGTTTCACACCACAGCCGGCTATATAGAGCAGGGCACGAGTAGGCGCTTGGGCCACAGCCGCAAGCAGATTGATCCATTTATCCGCGCCATCCAAAAGATATTTCCCTACAACGCCGGCTATTTCCACGACCGCATGCAACTGCGCGACGAGCTTAGCGAGGGCGAAAAAGAAAGGGAGCCGGTCAACGCTGACTCGCATCTGACCTTTATCGCCGCAGGTCTCAAAAACTGCGTGACTTATATCCACCGCCCGGATGACCCGGTGTACTTCATTGAGTTAGACGGCATCTACAGGCACTACGTGCGCAGCCGACACACTGCGGTCATGGCCTACAACCACGCCGAAATCGTGCATCGCGGGCGGGTGGAGATTCCGGTGGGCGGCAGCCATGCGATCGACGCTTTCAACCTCAAAGA
>VXZF01000135.1 GCA_009845645.1 Gemmatimonadota bacterium
ATTTACAAGGTGATCCGCAGATGGACGCAGATAGACGCAGAATAGGATGCACAAGAAGATAAGCCGCTCGAATATTGCGAATCATTTAGGATTGCTATAAGAGATTTATACCATCTTAAATAAGCGGTCGCTCCATTCTTCGCAAAAACTGACGACGAGCGGCAAACGCCAACCACCATTCCAACGCAGAAAGACGGGCATCATGGCTTTCAAATACAGCTTGCAATGCGACACCCTTCCGTGGGTCGGATACAATGTCCTCGAAGAACCTGATGTAGTAATACAAGCCGCCGCAGAGGCCGGATACACCGGCATCGATCTGCCCGGCAACCCAGAGAAGATGGACGGCCGCGAATGGCGCAAGAGAGTAGAAGACGCCGGCCTCGTCGTCCCAGAAGTCCTCGCGGCCTGGGGGTACTACCACGCCGGCGAGGAGCGCAACCTCGCCAGTTCCGACCCAGAGAAAAGGGCACGCGCCGTGCACTACGCCAAGGACACCGTCAATTTGGCGGCCGACGCTGGGGCCAGCTTCACGGAACTGTGCGCGGCCCAGCCAGCGGTTCCCCAGTTGCCGTTTCCCCTAGAGCCGGTGGAGATCCTGCGCAACAACTTCCGGCAGTCAATCCGGGAAATCTGCGAACACGCGGCAAGCCGCGACATCACCATCCTGCTGGAACCGCTAAACACGTACGAGGGCCTCCCCGGCGTGCTGACGACGATCTACGAGGCGGTCAACTACGTCGATGAACTCGGGCTCGACAATCTCGGCGTGCAGCCGGACGTGTATCACATGAACATTGAAGAAGGCTCGATCCCGGATGCGCTGCGCTACGCTGGGTCGCGGATCAAACACTTCCACCTCAACGAAACCAACCACTGCCAACACGGGACTGGTCATGCGGACTACCAAGAGATCTTCAGAATCCTAAAAGGAATCGGCTACGCCGGGTACCTCTGCACGTACATGCCCAAGACCACGCAGGCGATCTTACAGAGCGCGCCGGGCAATCCCTACGTACCCGAAGGCGTCGCCACCGACGCTGGAGCGCGACCCGATCTGGTCGGCCTTCTCAAGGGCCTGCTCTCCTTTCTGCAGGAGACGGAGAGAACGGTGGATCAATCGCGCGAATTCTACGAGGCCGGTGGCTGGCGGCGTTGACGACGACGGATGTAGATTCGATACAACGATAGAAAGGAAACAAATGACCAATAATTGGCTCACGGGAATTTATCTGACTACGGGTGAGGTGCTCAAATACCCCGATTATGTCGAGCGGCTGCGCGATGAGATCGGTCTGAATACAGTGGTTCTCTCCTTTACTGGCCAGCTATCAGAGGAGGTTCTGGCCCTCAGTCCCTATGGAGGACGCACGCCGACAGAAGAGGAACTGGGCAAGCTCGTCATACGACATTTTGACGGTCGGCCCATCGACCCGAGGGAATACCCGCAGGCCCAAGCCCTGTGCGGGCCCGGCGTTCCAGCCCGGGGCGACGACGAAACATTCAGAAAGGCTGTGGCACAGCTAAAAGAGGCCGGCCTGAACGTGTGGACGTACGGAGGGGCTTGGACGATCCGCCGTCTCATGTTCTGTCCATCGCGGCAGGATGTGCAGGACTGGATCGAGGCCGTGTGCGTGTACTGGGTGACCCAGTACGATCTCGACGCGCTCGACATCACCCACTTCCGCTATCCGATGGGCAGCTTTCCCCTAGGGCTTTTTGGCTGCACCTGTTCTTCTTGCACAGTCGCCGCCCAAGAACTCGGTTACGACATGGGAGCGATGGTCGAGGACTTGCAGCGCGCCCGCGAGGGCCTGCGCCAGCTCGACGGTGCTCGACTCGGCGAGGTAGTCCGTCTCGGGGTTGGTTTCTTCGATGTGATCCACGCGCTTGGTCTGGGGTCGGGGGTACTCGACTGGGTCCGCTTCCGCTGTGACCTCGTCGTCCTCAATCTGGCGCGCTTTCGGGCGGCGGTACACGCGGCGGCCCCCAACAAGGCCTTTGGCACCGACACCTACCCGGCCTCCATGGCACTGACCGCGGGCCACGATTACCGGCGCTGGGGTGAGATGGCCGATTTTGCCAGCCCGCTGGTGTCCCACATCTCCGCCTTTGTCTGCAATACGTTCATCGAGTGGGCCCGCTTTCTGCAGGAGGAAATTCCCAACCTGCGGGAAGAAGATGCCCTGCAACTCGTCTATCGATTTACGGGGTACGACGGTATGGGATTGCCGGAGACCATTGCCGCATACGGTGCTGACGAGCCAGAGACGCTGGCCTATCGGATCCCCACGGCCGACTTAGTTCTGCGGGATCTGGTGAAGGCAAAACTGTACCTACCGGCGGACATGCCTTCCTATCCGATCATCCACGGAGAGGGTTGGCCACTAGAGGCAATCGACCGCATCGTCAGCGAAGCACGTCGGCTAGGGCACAATGGTATCGTCTGGCAGGGCACTGCCGAACTGATGGAGTACGATTTCAAGCGCTGAGAAGATGCGGCGAAGCCGACCAAGACCCCCTTTTCGCCCTATCCTCGGCAAAGATGCCTTGACAGAGTTGAACCAGCTTAGTTTCATACAATTTAACAGGCTGCCACAAAAACCCGCCGGCACCATGAGCGCCACGCCATGAGTCGGCGGGTTTGGCTTTTGTAAGACCAATATCAGGAGGACGATCATGCTCATAGCCACCAGCAACGAAATCTTCACCTTGGAAAATGGCACGCCCACGCAACGCTTAGCCATCGACGGCATCTGCTGCCTAGACGAGGGCGTCCGTTGTTCCGCCATTGGTCTGGCCGACGGCCAAGTAGTCGTGTTAGCCAATGACCAAGCCCAACCGCAGGCCACCGGCATCGGCGATCCGGTGGAGTGCATCGCCCTGCTATCCGAAGAGCCACTGCAAGTGCTACTGGGCACCGAGCCACCCCACGTGTACTGTCTCAACGGCGACGAGCCAGCGCGACGGATGGAATCCTTTGACGCTTTGGAATGCCGCCAAAGCTGGTACACGCCTTGGGGCGGGCCACCAGCCGTGCGCAGCTTGGCGCGCAGTGGCGACTGGGTTTTTGCCGATATCCACGTCGGCAGCATCATGCGCTCGCCCGACCGCGGCGCTACTTGGGAGCCGGTGACCCCGGACTTGCACGCCGATGTGCATCAGGTAGCTACCGCCCCTATGGAGGGACGCTTATACGCCAACACCGCAGATGCGGTCTTTGTCAGCGACGACTACGGCGGTTCTTGGGAGCATCGGAAGGAGGGATTGGCAAGCCGCTATGGCCGCGCCGTAGCCGTCCACCCGCGCGACCCCGACTGCCTGCTGGCCAGCGTCAGCAAAGGACCTGGTCATGGCAGGGATGTGCAAGGCAAGCTCTACTTTTCGCACGACGCGGGCCGCACTTGGACCCGGGCGCTTGCCGGCTTCCCCGAGGCCAAGGGCAATATCGACACCTTCCACATCGCCTTTGACGCCGAGGGGATTGCTTGGGCCGCTGTCGAGGATCAGCTCTA
>VXZF01000278.1 GCA_009845645.1 Gemmatimonadota bacterium
GACAAAGGCCGCTTCTTGGTCCGCATCCGCTCCGCCGGTGGTCTCACCGCGTATGTGCGCCATGACCCCGACCCGAACGGCTCTACTGACAATCTGAGATTCCACGACCGCTTGCACCGCCAAGGCATCCCTGGGCGGCCCCCTTCGTACGCCAACCCGCTCACCACTGAATTCTGGGACGCAGAAAAAGACCCCGAGCACTTTGAGAAACTGTGGCAGGCTACGGCCGACGGCCCTTTATGGAAAGAGGAACATTAGGATGAACGAAGACGAAAAGTATTTTTTCGATCTCAGCGGCTACATCATCGTGCGCAACGTCTTGTCGGCCGAGGACATCGCACTGGCCAACGAGGCCATTGACCGCCATGCCGATCAGATCCACGAGCGCACGGGCGAGCTGTCGCTGTCGGCCGGCTCCAAGGCGCTCGAAGGCGTCACCGGACGCGGCGACCTCGGCGGCGCGCTATCGTGGCCCGACCCGCATGGCCGCCCCTTCCGCGACATGCTGGTCAATCCCAAGATCGTGCCCTACCTGCACGAAATTCTGGGCACCGGCTTCCGCCTCGATCACAATCTCGGCATCATCACCATGCGCAAAGGGGCCGAGGGCCACCTCCTGCACGGATCGTCTGGCCCTAGCTTTGATCGCCACCAGTACTACATCTTCAAAGACGGCAAAATGCACAACGGCCTGACCGTAGCCGCCTACCAACTCACGGATGTCCGCGAAGGCGACGGGGGCTTGTGCTTGATCCCCGGCAGCCACAAGGGCAACTATCCCTGCCCGATGGCGCTCCGGCGCAACGAGGCGTATCGCGAATTCATCAAGCCGATTACCTGCAACGCCGGCGACTGCGTCATATTCACCGAGGCCACCACTCACGGCACTCTACCTTGGACATCCGATCACGACCGCCGCACCGCCCTCTTCCGCTTCTCACCGGGAAACCTCGCCTACGTGCCCCACAACTGGTCTGAGGACATGCTCGCCCTAATGACCGACGAGCAGCGCAAGGTTCTCGAACCGCCCTATCACGCACGGTTGGAGCGTCCCGTGTTGGAAGTGTAGCCGCGTCCTATTTGACGAAATAACCACGCCCATCAATCAACCAAAACCTTCAACAAAACCCATAGCTCAGGAAGCCTTCATGTCTAAACGCAAAATCGTCGTCACCGGTGCCGCCGGATACGTCGCCGGTCGCATGTTGCCCGCCTTACAGGAACGCTACGAAACCGTCCTCTTGGATGTAAAAACGACCAACCGCCAAGGCGAAGAAGTAGCAGGAATCCACATCGCCGATCTGGTGGAGAAAGACCGCGATGCCTACCGAGAACACTTCCGAGGTGCCGACGCGGTAGTCCACTGCGGCTTCGTCCGAACCGGGCAGGGCGAACAGCGCTTCTGGAACGAGGCTGACAATATCACCATGGCTCACAACGTGTACCGAGTCTGCCAAGACGAGGGCGTGCGGCGAGCCGTGATCGTCAGTTCCAACCACGCAGCCGACTATTACGAAAATTTGATTTGGTCGGGGCGCATGGACTTCGTCACACCCGACATGCTGCCGCTGTCGGACAATTTCTACGGCTGGGCCAAGGCATCGTATGAACTGCTGGGCTTCATGTTCGCCTGCGGTAAGGAGGGGCCAGTCCTCGAAAATGTGCAATTGCGCATCGGCGGCCCCCGCGAGACCGATATCGACGGCTGCGGCGACGATCTACAGCGAATGCACCGTGGCCTAGGAGCCTATCTCAGCGTGCGCGACCAAGTGCAACTGGTAATCAAGAGCATTGAGACCGAAGACATCCGCGACACCAACAGCGTGCCCTTCCAGATTTTTTACGGCATCAGCGGCAACGCGCACAACTTCTGGAGCTTGGCCAATGCCCGGCGCGTAATCGGCTACGCCCCCCAAGATGACAGCCAAGTGCGCTTTGCCGACAAAATCGCGGCGATTACGCAGGCGGCGCAGGACGAATAGAATGAGCGAATTCGACAGCGAAACCCGCGTTGATGCAGAAGAACTACTGAAACTAGTCGTCACTATTTTCGAGCGATGCGGCATGTCGCAAGCGGACGCCGCCCTACTGGCCGATTCGCTCGTGGACGCAGATCTATGCGGAACCCACTCGCACGGCGTCATCCGGGTGCCTGACTATGCGGAGAAGCTGACAGTTAAAGGCGTGAACCCGACCGCCAAGCCCGAAATCGTCCGCGAAGGCCCATCATTTGCCATCGTGGACGGACGCAATGCAATGGGACAAATCGGCACGGCCTTGGCCATGCGGAAGGTGATCGGCAAAGCAGCGCAGACCGGAATCGCCGCAGGAGCCATTCGCGGCAGCAATCACTGCGGTGCCATGGCTTATTTCGCCCGCATGGCGCTGCCGCACGACATGATCGGAATCGCGACCACAAATGCGATCCCAACGATGGCACCTTGGGGAGGTGCCGAGCGGATCTTGGGCATTAATCCGCTTGCGATATCCGTACCGGCAGGAGAGATGTCTCCCATCGCGTACGACGCCGCGTTTAGCGGGTCTTCCCACGGAAAGATTCGGATCTACCAACAGAAAGGGATGCGCATACCCGAGGGGTGGGTACTAGACCGAGAAGGTCAGCCCACGACCGACCCCAAAGTGGCTATCGACGGCCTGCTAGCCCCCATCGGAGGGTTCAAAGGGGCTGGGCTGGCGATGATCATGGGCGTCCTTTCGTCTATGCTTTCCGGTGCCTGCTACGGGACCGAACTAGGAAGTATCGAGGAGGGACCGATCCCCGGCGAAGACGGCCACTTCGTCGCCGCCATCCACATCGCCTCCTTCGAGGATGTCGAACACTTCAAGTCAAGAGTGGACGCCGCCATCCAACAGATCCACGACTGCCGACTCGCGCCCGGTTTCGACCGAGTGTACGCCCCAGGCGAACTAGAAGCGATTCGCCGCGCCGAGTATCGCGAGAAGGGAATCCCACTCAATCGCGTGACGCTGGCGGACCTGCGCAAAACCGCGGAGCAACTCGGTATCGACGGGAACGAATACACATGGCTTTAGGGAATATCCACGAACTCGCCCCAAGCGTCTTCAGCGTTGACAGCCGCTTTGTCGATGGCAAGAACGGCATTGTGATCGGCAAGCGGCTGGCGCTGGCAATTGACGGGAGCAACTACGAAGACGAAGGGGCAGTCATGGCCTCCTTCATACGTCAAAGCGGCTTCAAGCCACACCGACTGGCGCTCACCCACGGCCATGGCGACCATATCCTCGGCGCAAGGCCGCTGGCGCAAGGAGAGGTTTTCGCCCACGCCCTGACGCCTGCGGAGATCGAGAAACAGGTACCGGGCTGGGCGGCGCGCTGGAAAGTGGATGAGGCCGAGGCGCGAGCCAGGGTAATCCAGCCGACCATTACCTACCAAGACGAACTGCGCATGGATCTGGGCGGCCTACACGCTTGGATGTTTCCGACGCCGGGACACAGCCCAGATGGCGTGAGCATTTACATAGAGG
>VXZF01000754.1 GCA_009845645.1 Gemmatimonadota bacterium
TGACAAGAGGAATCTCAACCTCTACTACCGGCTCTGGCGCGCCTTTACCGAGCAGGGGTTAGAGGACTCGGCCAACTACTACCTGCGGGAAGTTGCACGGCGCGATCGGAACAGTGCGCAAATTCGCTTCCTAGTGGAGAAGTACCCGGATTTTCAGGGAGGCCAAGACCGCGAGGACTTGGACGTAGAAGCGATGATCGAACTCGACTTGTCGATCCCTCCCGATGAGCTAGGGTGGAAGGAGGGCGACTTGGCGCTGAGCGATTGGCCACTGGTGCGGCAGGTGGTGCGGCCCGTTTATCCGGCGGCTGCCGAGGATTCGGTCGAGGTGTTGCTCGATGTGCTAATCGACCGCGAGGGACGGCCCGAGCAAGTGGAAGTCTTTCGCGGGGAACCTCCTTTTGTCAAGAGCGCGGTGGATGCCGCGTATGGCTATAGCTTCTATCCCGCGGTGCGCCGCAACGGCGAGGAGATCAAGTCGTGGGTCGAGTTGACTGTGCCTTTTGGCTTGCCGCAAGAAGAGGGGGAAGAGCCGTGATTGACGAGCAAGCGCGTCTGTTGAGCAACCGCGAAGTCGCCGCGGACTTCTATTTGGCGCGCCTCAACGCACCCCACATTGCCGTGCGGATCGAGCCGGGTCAGTTCGTCAACATTCAGGTCGGCGCGGGAGTTGCTCCCTTGTTGCGCGTCCCGCTGAGCGTGAGCGGTGCTGATCGCGAGGCCGGTATTATCGAGGTATTGTACGAGGCGGTAGGGCCTAAGACTCGGGCGCTGAGCCAAGTAGGGCCGGATGCAGCCCTGCCGACTCTCTCCCCGTCGCGACAGGGGCTCGCGGCTCCGTCCGAAGGAACGCGCGTCGTACTAGTCGGATGTGGTATTTGCGTACCGCCGCTGCTGTACTGGGGATTGAAGTTGAGGCAGAGGTCGTACCAGACTGCGCTATTGGTCGGCGCACGGACGGCGGACAAGCACCTATCCAACGAGCTGCTCGCGCCGGCTGCGGACGCAGTGCACCTCGCCACCGACGACGGCAGCCTCGGGCACGCGGGCTTGGTCACCGATCTGTTGCAGAACGAGCTAGCTGAAAAAGGGCCGTGCGCGGTCTATTGCTGTGGTCCGCACGGGATGATGCAGGCCGTGGCTGCCATATGTCTAGAGGCCCAAGTTCCGTGTCAGGTTTCTCTCGAAGAGTACATGGCTTGCGGCATTGGCATCTGCGTGGGTTGCGCTGTCGAGTTGGCGACGGCAAAAGGCGACACGGATTACGGTCGCTACGCCCGCGTCTGCGTGGATGGGCCGGCGTTTGACGCGCGGCAGATAAAATGGGGCAACGCATGGCCGACCTGAGCATAGACTTTGCCGGAGTGCAACTGCGCAACCCAGTGCTGCTGGCCTCAGGCACTTGTAACTACGGTCAGGAGCTTTTGCCGCTGACCGATTTTGCGCGCTTGGGTGGCCTGGTCACTAAAACCATTACTCCACAGCCTCGAGGCGGTAACCCTCCCCAGCGCATCGTCGAGACGCCGGCCGGAATGCTCAATTCTATTGGCCTGCAAAACCCTGGGCTGGAGGCTTTTGTCGAGAAGCAATGGCCTTTGTTGGCCGATTTGGATGCGCAGGTCGTGGTGAATATCGCCGGATTTACAGTCGAGGAATTCGGGCAGATGGCGGCGAGTCTCGAAGCGTTGGCAGGCATTGCTGCGCTCGAAGTCAATATATCCTGCCCCAATGTCGAGGCCGGAGGCGACAATTTCGCCACTCGGCCCCAGACTGCGGCCGCAGCCATTGCCGCAGTTCGCAGCCGCACTCAGCGGCCAGTCATTGCCAAGCTGACGCCCAATGTCACGGATATTGCCGAGATTGCCCGCGCCGTAGTGGATGCGGGTGCGGATGCGGTCTCGCTGATCAATACACTCGTTGGCATGGCTATTGACGTGGAGCAGCGGCGGCCCGTCTTGGGTGGTATTACCGGCGGCTTGTCCGGCCCGGCGATCAAGCCCGTGGCCCTCGCCATGGTGTGGAAGGTAGCTCAAGCCGTTGACGTGCCCGTCATGGGTATTGGTGGCATCACTTCCGCAAGGGATGCGCTAGAGTTCATGGTCGCCGGTGCTTCTGCCGGCCAAGTCGGCACGGCCAGTTTTGCCAATCCCAACGCTGGCGTCGAAATCGTCGAGGACCTCTACGCCTATTGCGACGAGCGCGGCATTGACCGCATTGCCTCGCTGGTGGGCAGCTTGCGTTGATGGACTGTTGGATTATATCTCGTCAGCGGAAATTATCCGCGTCTAAATTGTCCCGCCAAGTTGAGAGAGAATCCCGCCAACGTCGGCGAAGCCAAGGTTTGTCCCTCCTCGTAAGTGCCCACAGTCTCAAAGCGGTGTTCGCCTAATAATAGCAGCATCACGGTTTTTGCATTGGGGTCCACGAGCCAGTATTCCTTCACGCCGTGACGGGCATACAGATCGAGCTTGAGCGTTCTATCGCGCTCGGCTGTGGATGGCGACAGGACTTCGACGATTAGGTCGGGTGCGCCTTGAATGTTCTCGCGGGTGACGATGTGCGCTCGTTCATAGGAGACGAACAGCAGGTCTGGCTGCACCACATCCGTGTCTGAAAGCACCACATCGGTGGGGGAAATGTACACCTCCCCCAAGTTGCGCTCATCCGAGAATATCCTCATTGCGTAGTAGAGATTACCCAAGACGTACTGATGAGCCGTAAGCGGTGCTGGCTCCATAACCAACAACTCTCCGTCCAACAGCTCGTAGCGTTCGTCGTCGGGCGTCTTCAGGTAGTTCTCGTATGTAAGTTTGGTTTCTGTGCTGGTCATAGTTGAATTCCTCCACTGAGTTCTGATTTATCTATACCGTGAATGTCGTGCAATGGCAACCCCTCCGTGGCCTGCTACTGCATCGGCACGAAGCGCACGGGTAGGAGTTTGCGCTGTCTGAGGCCGGTTGCGCTGCGCTCTACCAAGACCAAGTGTTGGCGTTGGGTGCCTAGCGGGAGGATAAAGCGGCCGTTAGACGCTAGTTGTTCGGTTAGAGCGGGTGGGATGGTTGCGGGTGCGGCCGAGCATACGATGGCGTCAAAAGGGGCGGCCTCGGCCCAGCCCATGCGGCCGTCTCCGACGCGGAGGGCGACATGGCTATAGCCGGTGTCGGCGAGCACGCGACGGGTCTGTGCGGCGAGGTCGGAAAAGAATTCAATGCTATAGATTTGGCCGGCTAGCTCGGCGAGCAGGGCGGTTTGGTACCCGGAGCCGGTGCCGATCTCCAAAACTCGTTCCTCACCCCGTAGGTCGAGAGCCGAGAGCATGTAGGCCACTACGTACGGCTGTGAGATAGTCTGGTCCGCGCCGATGGCCAGCGGGTGATCGGCATACGCGTAGGCGCGCAGGGCCTCTGGGACGTAGCAATGCCTTGGGACGCGGTCAAACGCCGCGAGTACGCGCGGGTCGCGAATGCCGCGCTGGCTGAGTTGCTCGCGCACCAT
>VXZF01000558.1:0-5733 GCA_009845645.1 Gemmatimonadota bacterium
TTATACCGCACTAAGCACTTGAGCGGGGTCATACCAGATCAGGCCAACGGGTTCGGAGCGATCGCCTTCGGCTTTGCAAAAAGCATCCAAAACGGTTCCCCCGACGGGATCGCCCTAGTCGCCAACGGCAAGGTCGTCCAGTTCCTCAGTTACGAAGGGACGTTCACGGCAGTAGATGGTCCCGCTGACGGCATGACCAGCACCGACATCCGGGTTGCCGAATCCAATTCCACGCCAGTGGAATTTTCCCTGCAACTAAAGGGCACCGGCACCGCGCCGAGTGATTTTTTTTGGAGCATACCGACCCCATCTAGCTTTGGTGCCCCAAATGCCAACCAAGTCTTCGGCACGGCCGCGGCCTCTCCTCCGGTGCTCAGAATCTGCAAAATCCAAGGGGCAGGCCACAGCTCCCCGCACAAGGACGAGCAGGTCTCGACGCGGGGCATTGTAACGGCGGTCGCACGCAATGGTTTCTACTTCCAAGACCCAATCGGCGACGGCGACGAACGCACATCCGACGGGATGTTCGTCTATACCAAAAGCGCCCCAAAGGTCGCCATCGGCGACGAAGTACAGGTGACCGGCACCGTGATCGAATACATTCCCGGCGGCGCGGCTACCAACAATCTGTCGATAACCCAGTTTTCGCAGCCTGACCGCATTCAGACCTTGTCAACCAACAACCCTATACCGGCTCCAGTGGTCCTTGGCGCGGCCGGCCGCCAGCCGCCGACAAAGGTGATCGACAACGACCGCTTCGCAGTTTTCGACCCAGCCGAAGACGGCATTGACTTCTACGAGTCGCTAGAAGGAATGCTGGTGGAAGTGCAGAACGCGGTCGCCATTAGTCCGACCAACCGCTTTGGCGAAATTGTCGTCCTCACCGATGCAGGTGCGGGGCAGCAGCTCAACTCGCGGGGTGGGTTGAATCTAACGCCGCATACCCTACATCCGCAGCGCATCCAGCTCGACGACAGCCTGCTACCCGGCGACATGCCGGCTGTGCAGGTCGGCGATGCCCTCGGCCATGTGTACGGCCCGGTTAGCTACCGCTTTGGCAACTTTGAGGTGCTCGTTTTGACCGAGCCGGTGGTCGAAAGCGCCGGCTTGGCACCGGAAACGACCGCCCTCGTCGGCACGGCCCAGCATCTGACGGTGGGCAGCTTCAACGTGTTCAATCTCGATCCCAATGACGACGACAACAGTGCGGATGTAGCGGACGGTCAATTCGCGGCCCTTGCCGACCAAATCGTCCATCGTCTGCGTGCGCCGGATGTGCTGGCCTTGCAGGAAGTGCAGGACAACACTGGCGCGGCCAACGACGGCACCACTTCAGCGGACCAGACGGCGCAAACGCTCATAGCCGCCATTGCTGCGGCCGGTGGCCCGAAGTATGCGTATGCCGATGTCGCGCCCCCAGATGGGGCCGACGGCGGCCAGCCGGGCGGCAATATCCGCGTTGCGTACCTCTACCAGCCCGCTCGGGTGGCCCTGATTGGTTCGGTAGAGCGCATTGAAGACGACGCCTTCCGCCGCAGCCGCAAACCGCTCAAGGCCGCGTTCGATTTCAAGGGAACCAAGCTGACGGTGATCAACTGCCACTTCTCGTCCAAGTTTGGCAGCCCACCCCTCTTCGGTCGAATCCAGCCGCCGACCAATGGCGGGCTCGCCCAGCGCCTCGCGCAGGCCGCGTTCATCCACGACCTCGTCGCCGACTTGCTAACCGTTGATCCCAACGCCAACATCGTCGTGCTCGGAGATCTCAACGAAAGCCCGTTTCCGCTCGCTCCAGTGCAACCGCCGCCGGGCGACGTCCTGCAAACGCTTACCGGTACTCCGCCGATCCTCTTCAATCTCGGCGACGCGGTGGATGGGGATTTGGCCTATTCCTATAACTTTCAGGGCATCTCCCAGCAACTCGACTACCTGCTAGTCAGCTCGGCCCTGCTCGCGCTCCAGCCCGAGTTCGACTATGTCCACGTCAACACCGAGTTCCCCAACCAAGCCAGCGACCACGACCCCATCCTCGCGCGGTTGCTGCTTTATGATCGCCCAGACTAGGACCCCCGCCGTCCACTCCGCCGCATATTGCCCGCGTTCTGCTGGCCGCCGCGAGGTGAGAAAAAACTACTGCGCTGCTGGTCAGCGCGGTTGCCGCCCCTGCCCGACCCGCGCCCGGCCTTATCCTTGCGCTCGTGCGCCTCGGTGAGGTGCAGCTTCTGCCCCTCAAATTCCTTGTCGTTGAGATGGGCGATGGCCTCTTCGCCCTCGTGCCGAGTAGCCATCTCCACGTAGCCGAAGCCGCGCGAGGCACCGCTCTTCTTGTCGCGGGCAATGGTGGCCGCCACGACCTTTCCGTACGGTTGAAAGAGCTGGACCAGCGCTTCCTTTTTAGTTGTCTTCGCCAAATTGCCCACGTGTATGTTCACAGTGTACTCCTTTCGCTGGTGTTGTCGCCGGTGCACGGTCCCGCTCTATTGGCGACGTACATGACAAAATATATAGCGTATTTCTTTTACCGCTGCATCCGCGTCTTTCCGTACCAATCCATCATCCGCTCCACCATTGCTCCCCGCGTTCCCGCATGAGCCGGATCGTCGTACAGGTTGTACAACTCGTCCGGGTCCTCTTCTAAATGATACAACTCCCCGTAGGGTTCCCCGGGGTAAAAAACCAATTTCCACGCCTCGGTTCGCGCCATGATGCGCGGGCCGTACTCGGAAAATGCAGTCTCGTGCAATACGGCCTCTTCCCCGCGCAGCAACGGCCCCAAAGAAAGCCCCGCTGCCCCAGCCAACGGCCCCAATCCCGCCATTTCCAAAAAGGTCGGGCCTAGGTCAATCAGCTCTACTAACGGATCGCGCACCCCCAGCCGCTCGACTCCGGGACCGGCAAAAACCAACGGCACCCGCGCCACGGAGTCGTAGTGGGACGAGAACTTATAGACTTGGTGATGGTCGCCAAGGCAGTCGCCGTGATCCGAGGTAAATACAAAAACCGTATTGTCTAACTCGCCTCGCTCGTCAATGGCCGCGACCATCGCGCCGACCCAATCGTCTATGGCCGTGATGTTGGCGTAGTAGTGCCGACGCATGCGGCGAATGCGCTCTGGGGTCGCCCGACTCCACCAGATCGCTGCGGGCGCAAGTCTGCCATCCATGCCCTCCATAGCTTGGCGCTGTAGCGGCGGCTTGGTGTCCAGTTCGTTGGGGATCCCCATGGGGTCGGGAATTTCTACTCCTTCGTAGCGCGCCAGCGCGGACGCGGGCGCGTCAAAGGGGTCGTGCGGGCCGGCGAAACCGCTCCACAAAAAGAGCGGCTTGTCAAAGTCGTGATCGCGAATGGCCTCCACGCTCCAGCGTCCAACGCAGTTGTCGATAAACAACTCTTCGTCGTGCGGCCACACAGCCGCGCCCAAGTAATCTGGCCAATTGGGCACGTCTCGGTAGTAAGTCAGCGCCGGTCGCCGAAGCCCGAACTGCATCAGATACAAGTCGTAGTCGTCCGGGTCGGGGCCGTGGTGGCCCTGCCGATAGTTCTTGTTTTCGACGACCGTGCGGTGGCGGAAACCGCACGGCAGGCGGATGGGCGCGGTGTGCATTTTGCCGATGTTGACCGTGTGGTAGCCGCCGTCTCTGAGCTGCTCGATCCAATTGGGCTGGTCGGGCGTCAGCCACGCCTCGTTGCGGTCAATGCCGTGAGTGTGGACGTACTGGCCCGAGACGATGCTGTTGCGCGACGGGCCGCAAACGGCCCCTTGCACAAAGGCGCGACTGAACGCCACGCCGCGAGCTGCCAGCCGGTCAATGTGCGGGGTGATGACGTGGTTGTAGCCCAAGCAGCCGAGCGTGTCCCAGCGCTGTTGGTCGGTGACGATCAGGACGATATTGGGCGCGCTATTCTCTGTCTTGCTCATGCTTCTCAACGGCCTTTTCCAATTCGGGTAGCAGCACGTTTTTGACCCAACTAAAATCCGGATTGATTGCAAGCGCCTTTGCAAAGGCCGCTCGCGCCAGTGCTAGTTCGCCTCGGTCCTGGTAAGCGAGGCCGAGCCAAGCGTAGGTGCGGCTGTGTCCCCATGTGGGCTGGATGGGGTCGCTCGGCTCTTCTCGGGCGAAGAGTTCGGCGGCGCGCTGGAATCCTTGCAGACCCTTTTCCTTGCTGCCACCAAACATTCCGGGGGTGTTAAAATCGCGGATGGCCGTGCACAACACGACGCGCGGATTGTCGGGTGCAAGTTGTACCGCTTTTTTCAGGGCCTGCTCTGCTCTGCGCCCCAAGACCATGCCCTTGATCGGCTTGAGGCCGATCTGTCGTCCGTACGCGCTCGATAGCAGGGAGTATGCTTCGGCCGCTTGCGGGTCAATCTCAGTAGCCTTCTGCAAATGATCGACCGTGTCTTTAAGGTGCTCAGAAGCAGCGCCTTTGTTTTCTTCGCCCTCGGCCAACAGGTAATCGGCAATGCGGTAATCAGCCAAAGCGATGTAGTAGTGGCCCCACGCGGCCAAGCTAGTGTCGGCCAAGGTGCGCTCAAACGTGGCTTTAGCCGCGTACATCGCGTCGAGAGAGCCTCCGTTTTCACCGGCTCGCAGCATCTGTTTGCCGCTGACGAGCAGGCTGTCGGCGGAGCTTCCCGTCGCCAGCGCACGAACAAAAGCGGCGAGCGAAAAGACAAAAGCGAGCGCAAGCAAAAAACGCGACATACGTATCCTTCCGCCGACCGCGCGGTCGGTATGGTTCAATGGTTCTGGGAGACTGTATTTAGGAAGTTCCGCTTTTTTCGACCTTAGCCGCCCCGCAGCTCCAGCAGTCCGTAAACGCCCCCGGGCACTCTTCGCCGCACGCGGCGCAGGTCCACGGTTCTCCGTCCTCCGCAGCCGTTGCAAACAAGGTGTCGATATGCGATTTCGCGGCTGCTGCCTGTTTATCGTCTAAGACCCACAACTCCGGCCAGCACTCAATCGGGGGCAATTCACCCACCCCGCCGAGCAGATGCTGACCGCGCAAAACGCATTCAATGCCCTGCGCAGCCAGCGAGTTTTTGAGGTGGCTAAGCATGGCCAAGTCCTGTGTGGTGTACACTCGTTCCATTGTTTGTCTTCTCCTTCGGCGTTACGCGCTGGCCGCAACTCGCTCCCGCAAGGCCGGCAGCAACCGCGCCACTTCATCCTCCAGCAATGCCAGCGCCTCCTCAGCATCGGCAAACGCTTCCTCGCGTCCGATTTCCTCCAACCGATGCGCGACCTCAGCCACCTCTTCCGCCCCGAAAACGTGCGCCGACCCCTTGAGCGTATGCGCGGCCCGCCGCAACTCGGGGCCGTCATCGCTGGCGATATGCTCGCGGATCTGCTGCATCAGCTTGGGACACTCTGCAAAAAACATCTCCGCAAGCTCGCGCAGCATGGCCTCGTCGCCGCCGACGTTTTCGAGCGCAGCATCCCACTCAAAAGGCACATCCACAGGCGCGGGCAGTCCGTCCTCATCATTGGGGCTGCCACCCTCCACGGCCGCGTACAGCTCGTGCGGGCGCACGGGCTTGGCCACATAACCGTCCATGCCCGCCGCCAAGAAGCGGTCGCGGTCGCCTTTCATGGCGTGGGCAGTCATGGCAATGATCGGAACGTGTCCGCCGGTCTGTGCCTCTGCACGGCGAATGGCCGCCGTGGCCTCTAGGCCGTCCATCTCCGGCATTTGCACGTCCATCAGCACCACGTCAAAGGGCTGCGCGGCCAC
>VXZF01000558.1:5833-20437 GCA_009845645.1 Gemmatimonadota bacterium
CCATCTCCGGCATTTGCACGTCCATCAGCACCACGTCAAAGGGCTGCGCGGCCACCTGCTCCACGGCCGCGCGGCCATTGTTCACTACCGCTACTGAGTGACCGCGCTCCTCCAACAGCCGCACGGCCACCTGCTGGTTGATCGCCCCATCCTCGGCCAAGAGGATGCGGCGTGCTGTTCGGTCCCAGCTCTCGACCGCCACCGACTCGTCCGCAGACGCATCACCGCGCCTTGCCTCCACCGTCGGGGCAGCCTCAAGGGCCGCGCCAATGGCCTCTAGCAGATCGGACTGCTTGATCGGCTTGATCAGGCTGCGGGCAATGCCCAAGGAGCGCGCGCGCGCGCTGAACCCGGCTCGGTCGGCCGAGGAAAGCAGCAGCACCGGCACTTGGGCAAACGCCGCATTCTCGCGGATTATCGCTACCGTTTCTAGGCCGTCCATCTCCGGCATCATCAGATCCATCAGCACGAGGTCGAAGGGCAACTCGGCTGAGCCTGCCGAAGTCTGCGCCGCGGCCTCCAAGGCGGCGATGGCAGCCGAGCCGCTCTCTACGAGTTCGACCTCCATCTCCCAGCTTTTCAGGATCTCTTCAAGGATTCGCCGATTGGTCGCGTGGTCGTCAACGACTAAGACCTTTAGCCCCTGTAGCGAGACTAGATCGGCGCGCTTGGTCTCCGGCGTTCCCAACCCTAAGCGGACCGTGCAGTAAAAGATGCTGCCTTTGCCCTCCTCGCTCTCGACCCAGATGCGGCCCCCCATCAACTCGACTAACTGCTGCGAGATGGCTAAACCCAAGCCGCTGCCACCAAAGCGCCGCGAGGTCGAGCTATCGACTTGGCTGAAAGAGTCGAATATCCCCGCCTGTTTCTCCGGCGCAATGCCGACCCCGGTATCGCGCACCCACAGGCGCAGGCCCACGGCATCCGGCAAGGCCTCCTCCACAGCAATGCCAACTTCCACTTCGCCTTCCTCGGTAAACTTGACGGCATTGCCTACCAAATTGATCACCACTTGGCGCAAGCGGCGCGGATCGCCGACCAAGCGGTCGGGGACATCCGCGGGGATGTGGCACACGAGCTCTATGTTTTTGCTCGCCGCGTGCATGGCCAGTGTCTGCACGGCATTGCCCACTTCGTCGCGCAGGCCGAACTCGATCTCTTCCAGCGCCAAGCGGCCTGCTTCGACTCTGGAAAAGTCGAGAATGTCGTTGAGCAGGGACAGCAGGGATTCTGCCGACTGCTGCACCAACGTCAAGTAGTTGCGCTGTTGCGATTCGAGCTGGGTGCGGCCCAAGAGCTCGGTCATGCCGATGATGCCGTTCATTGGAGTACGGATTTCGTGGCTCATATTGGCCAAGAACGCACTTTTGGCTTGGTTGGCCGCTTCGGCCTGCTCCTTGGCACCGCGCAGAGCCTCCTGCGACTCTTCGAGTGCCAACAGGGCCTCGTGCTCGGATTGCGCCGTCGCCGCAGTTAGGCGGTATTGCTCCTGTAGCTGCTCTTCCGAGCGCCGCCTTTCTGCATCGACTCGCGAAAGCGATGCGGCGTTCCACCATATTAGCAGGGCGAAGGCCAAGATATTGAGCAGCGTAAAGAGTGAGAAGCCAAACTCGTAGCCATAGAGGCTCTCAGCCTGAATGCGCACCCAGTCGAGTAGGAGGGGAATGACAAAGGCGGCCGGCAGGAGACGGCGCGCCACAGAGCCGCCCTCCGTAGTGCTGATGACGGTCGCGACTGGCTCGCGGTGCGGACGAGCGCAGAGCAGGCCAGAGCAGAGGATGAGGAATTCGGTCGCCGTGTCGGGGACGACCGGAACGAACCCGGATACTCCATAGAGCAGCAGCACGTTGTGGAAGTAGCTGCTCATCGACAAAAGTCCGATGACCGTCGCCGCGAGTACGCAGATCTGCGACAGATAGGCGTAGCCTCTCATTCGCACATCCATCAGCACCAAGGCCAAGCCTATCAGCAAGAAGGAAAACGCTGCATTGGGCGACATCCGAGAGACGCCCAGCTTGAAGTAAAAAAGGTAGGTATCGACGCCGCGCTCCCAGTTGTATTGGTAGCCGATCAACTTGAGCACGGCAATCACCACTACGATCGCCCCCAGCACCACGCCCACATATCGCCGCCAGCGGCTCAGCGGCTCGGCCTGTAACAACAAAAGCGCCGCACCAGCCAAAATAAACTGCATCGCCACGAGCGGGTGCGTCGCCACCCAACTGGCGTGCATGAAGCTTTTGAGGTATTCGTCGTTGGTGTGCCAGCCCCACAGCACCAGCGCGCCCGCGAGCACGGTCACGGAAGCTGCCAATCGCGCCAGCCAGCCAGCCCAGCTCAGGAAGCGGGGATCGCCCCCCATAGCTAACCTGCTACGGCCTCTCGGATAGACCGGGCCAAGCTCTCGCCATTGATCTGCGTTTTGATTAGGTAATCTCGGGCACCGGCCGCCACGGCCTCTTCGGCGAGTACTTCGTCATCAAGGCCCGTCAGGACCAATACGGGGATATTCGGGACGGTCGCTTTGACGCGCTCAAAGGTGGCCAGCTCTTGGCTGTCGGGGAGTACTAGGTCGAGGAGGATTGCGTCGATGCCACCCGCATCTAACCGCGCCAAGCCAGCCGCTAAGTTATCGACCGCTTCCACGGCAAATTCCGGTTTCAGCAAGTTCTGCAACAAGCGGGCGTGAATGGGATTGTCCTCAAAGAGCAGGACGGATATCGGAGAATTAGTCATAGTGCGTTATTCATCCATTCGGTAGGACCGTAATCCGGTCGCCTCTTCTAGTCGTAGTTGCTCGGCACGTGGTCGCCCAAAAGCCGCCGCTGCCGTGGCGTGGCCTGCGCCAACAGGGCCGGGTCGAATTGGAATTTATTCAGATAGGGTGGGTACTTCTGGGTGATAATGCGCTGGGCGTAGTGTACTTGGAGCAGGTAGCGCATCTGATTGCTCGTATTGGCCGTGCCTCGGTGCCAAACCTCGCAGCGGAACAATACGCAGTCGCCCGCCTTGCACATGATGCTCTGCTCCTCGACGCCCTTAAAGCTGGTCTCGCCCGCACGGGGTCGCCGACCCGCGCGGTGGCTGCCCGGCACGAAGTGAGTCGGCCCCAGTTCCTCAGTCAGATCGTCGAGATAGTAATGGGCTGTGGTGATAAAAATTGGAATCTCTACCTCTGGGTGGTCCATGATTTCTTCCGGCAAGGTCAGCGGCTGCCAGTCGGCGTGCAGGGTTTGGTCCGGGCGGCCGGGGCCGGTCATCCAAGCCGTCATGCCGATGCAGTGGCAATCGTCGCCGTGTACTGCTTCGACTAGGTCGATGATTTCGGGTCGGTCCAAGTACTGGGCGAAGATCGGTGCGCGATTGAACGCATTGTTGATGCTCTTGTTGATAAAGCCGTGCATAGCCGGGTCGGTGTGGCGGTCGTAGCTTTCCTCCAGCGCGGTCAGCTCGTCCATGGCCTGGCGCAGCTCGGCGATCTCTTGCTCGTTGAGTACCTTGGGAAAATAGGCGTACCCGTCTTCCTTCATCGCCTGCACATAGCCCTCGAGATCGGGCCGCGCCACCAGCGGCAACGCCGTTGTCATAGAGCCTCTCCTCGGGACTAGTAGTACGGGTTTTCTCCCGCAGCGTGATCCGTTGCGTCAACTACGTCTTCCACCTCGGGCACGGCTTCCTTGATCATGCGAATGATGCCCTGTTTGAGCGTCACATCGGCTTGGCCACAGCCCTGACAGCCCCCGCCCATCTGCACGAAGACCGTGTTGCCTTTAATGTCCACTAAAGTCACCACGCCGCCGTGCGAAGCCACGCCCGGGTTGATTTGGGTTTCGATGACGCGGTGGACGGTCTCGGCCATCGGGCCGCTCAGGTGCGCGGGCATCTTGCGCGGGCGCTCGATCTTAAAGCCCGAACCCATAAGGCCATCTACGTAATCCACCTTGGCTTCTGCCAACAGGTCGGCACTTTCGGGATCCATGTACACGTCAAATCCCTCGAAGTGGACGACCTGATCGTCGCCGTCTATTTGCTGATCGGAGATGAACGCCAGCTTGTAGTCAACCTGCTTGGCGGGGTCGAGGCGGGCACCGATGCGCAAACCCTTGACTGGTTTGTCGCTTGCGGCGACTAGATTGGCAATTTTCTCTTCTGCTGCTTCAGTAATGGTAATCATGGTCTATCCTCCGTCGAGACGTAACTGTTTGATAATACCGAGACAGTGGGCGGCGACGCAAGCGGCCTATTCCTAGAATCTCGGGTCAACCGGCGCGCTTTCCAACGCCAAGACCCCAAAGACGCATTCGTGTACCCGGTGCAAAGGCTGCCCAGCGACAAACCGCTCCAAGCCCTCCACCCCCAGCGCAAATTCCCGCAGGGCCAATGCCTGCTTGCCTTTGAGGTTGCGGTGGCGCAAAAGGTCTATGCGCTCCGTGTACTCAGGCCCGTAGATCAGCCGCAAATACGCGCGGCCCCGGCACTTGAGCGCCGGCTGGACGAGGCCGCGCCCGTTGGTGCAGACGAAGTCCAAGGGCTTGGCGACCAATCCCTCGCTGCCGCTGGCAGTCAATTCCTCCCACCACCGAACTACTTCGCTGTTGCTGTCCATGTCGTCTAAAACCACCCGCCGGCGATCGATCGCGCACAGCAACTCCGGCTCAGCCGCGCAGAGCTTGTCCAAGGTCTCCAGATGCCACGCGTGGGTCTGGTTGACGTGAACCTGTCCCTCCGTGGCCAAGAGGTGGAAAGGAGCCACTTTGAGATCCTTGAGCGAGTGCACGGGCCAGCAATAGGGGCGATAAGCCGCGGCGTAGTGTGCCACGGACTCGGCTCGGCCGCGGCAACGGCTCAACAATTCGCCTACGTCCACACCCCGCGCCGCCGCCTGCTCCAGCGCACTCACGGACGCTGCCAGCGACATCCGCGCCGCCGCGCCCACGGCTGCGTACTGGTCTTCGAGTAGCTGCTGCGCCTTGGCCGACCAAGGCATGACCTCGGCGTCGAGTATCGCCCAGTCCGTCGCCAGCGCACTCCACAGCTCGCTGCGCTCAAAGGCCTGGCGCATGTGATCCAAGATCCCCGCTTCCAAACCCGCATCCGCAAAGAAGCGACGGCCCGTGCGCGTATAGCAGATGCCCGCGCTGCCGTCCTCGCCCCCAAAACGCCGCTGCGCTGTCGCCGGGTCGCGGCAGACGATCAGCACGGCCCGTGAGCCCATCTGCTTCTCTTCACAGACGAGTTCGCGCACGCCGTAGCGGCGATAGTACGCCAAGACCTCATCCGGGTGTTCGAGCAGGTCGGAGCGGGTGCTGGTTTGGGGCGGGGCCATCGTCGGCGGCAGATAGACCAGCCACCGGTGATCAACGGCAAAGCGGCTCATCACTTCCAGCGCTGCGGCCGCCCGCTCCGCATGGACGAAAACTCGGCCCATCAACCGCGTCTCCACGCGCCGACCTTTGGCTGAGCTCGAGTCGAAGCCCCCGGCCACATCCGCTAAGTCGAGCACATCGTCGCGCGTCTGTTGCGCCGCCAAGGGGCGGACCGGCTCGGAGTACTGCGCCTTGGCCGGGATGGATACGAGTTCCAGTTCGGGATAGCGCAGTGCCGTCAGCGCGCCGCCAAACACGCAGCCGGTGTCGATGTTGATCGCGTTGTTGACCCACTCGGGCTGCGCCACAGGCGTGTGGCCATAGACGACGCGGGCACGGCCCCGATACTCGGCCGCCCAGTCGCGGCGCACCGGCAAGCCAAATTCATCCTCTTCACCCGTCACATCCCCGTACAGAGCAAACGCCCGCACGGCCCCGGAAGCGCGGCCGGCCATTTCCTCTTTCATACCCGCGTGTGCTACCACCAGCGCGCCCCCGTCGAGGACATAGTGGCTGACTAGGCCGCCGAGGAAGGTTTCGATTTTTTTCTTAAACTCCGCAGTCTCGTCGTCAAGTTGGGTCAGCGTCTCTGCCAAGCCGGGCGTGCGTTGGACCTTCCTGCCTTGCAAAGCCCGGACCAAACGCGCGTCGTGGTTGCCCGGTACGCACAGGGCCGAGCCTGACTCCACCATGCGCATGACCAGCGCGAGGACGCCGGGGGCATTGGGGCCGCGGTCCACTAAGTCGCCGACAAAGACGGCCTTGCGCCCCGGCGGCGGTTCCACCTTTTCCCCTGCAATGCGATACCCTAGCTGGTCGAGCAGGGCTTCAAGTTCGGCGCAACACCCGTGGACATCACCGATGATGTCGAACGGACCGCCCTCCTCGCGGCGGTCCGGCCACAGCTTCTCCCGCACTGTTTCGACTCGCGCCACGTCTGTGGGTGAGCGCAGCGCAAAGATGCGGCGAAAACCCTCGCGCTTGAGACCCTTGAGGCTGCGGCGTAGCTGGCGATACTGCCGGGGGATTACGTGGGGTGGCAAGTCGCGGTCAGTGCGCACAGCCGCACGCTCCTCGCAGAGCGCCTGGGGCAGGTCGAAGACTATAGCCACTGGCTGGGCGTGATAGTGCTTGGCCAGTTCCACCAGCGGCTTGCGCGCCTCGGGCTGGACGTTGGTCGCATCTACCACGGTCAACAGGCCCCGCGCCAAGCGGCGGGCAGCGACAAAGTGCAGGGCGGCGAACGCATCGTCCGTGGCCTCTAGGCTATTTTCGTCGTCGGCGACCAAGGCGCGAAAAAAGTCCGCGGACAGCACCTCGGTCGGGAGGAAGTGCTCGCGGGCAAAGGTCGATTTGCCTGAGCTAGAGACGCCGATTAGCACCACCAGCGAGAGGTCAGGTATCGAGAGCCGAATTTTTTCGTCAGCCACGAGTACCCCTCGCCGAGAAAATCGCCATCTGCGTCGGCGCGCCTAACTCGGGGTCCTCCGGACCGACGGGCGCGATGCGCACGGCATATCCATAGCACTTCCCCACCTCCTCGGCCCACGCTTCAAATTCCACTCGCCGCCATTCGAAGCGGTGGTCGGGATGGCGAAACGCACCAGCCGGCAGCGCGTCCCAATGAGCGTTGTACTCAGCGTTGGGAGTAGTTATCACCACCGTAGCCGGGCGAGCGAACTCGAACACGGCCCGTTCGCAGGCTCGTAGCTGCGGCGGATCCAAATGCTCTACGACCTCCACTAGTGCCGCGGCGTCGTACCCGCTCAACCGAGCGTCGCGATAGGCCAGCGACCCTTGAAACACCACGACCTGCTCGCCGCGCGGCAACCTCTCTAATCGCCGACGAGCGCGCGACAGGGCTTGCGGCGACACATCCATTCCCGCCACTTCGGCGAACTGCACTTCCGCCGCCAACAGCGCGAGCAGCCGCCCCTCCCCACAGCCGAGGTCCAGCACCCGCCGGGCACCACTTGCCTTGAGTTCTTCAAACACGGCGGTTAGGCGCTGCCGGTTCAAGCTCAACTCCGCTTCAAGAGCTTCCTCGCCCGCGTGATCTTCGGCCTCTCCTGCTTCCTCTACCAAAAGCCGCGACAGCGCGGCCTGCTTCAGACCTCGCTGGTGCTTTAGGTAGCGCTCGACGACTAGCTCGCGCAGCGGGTGGCCTGCCAGCCATTCCCCACCTCGCCTCATCAGCTTGTCGATCTCTTCCTCACCCACATAGTAGTGCTTCTCGTCATCTAGCACTGGTATCAGCACGTACAGGTGCGCCAGCACTTCTTTTAACGGCCGCACGCACTCTAACTCGACCTCGTAATAGGGGCTGTTCCCCCACTCTGGGAAATGCTCGTCGAGCAAGAAGCCCCTAACCTCCACCGCATATCCCAACGGCTCAAAGAGGTCGCGCAACAAGTCCTCGCCTCCCCGGCAGGGCAGCGCACTAACGCCCACTCGCAGCGGCAGAGGCTCTTCTACTAGCTCGGCTCGTTCTCGGCACTGCCCGTTCAAGGCCGAGGTAAACACGCGGGCAATGGCCACGCTGGTAAAAGAAGAGGCCGCGTACGGACGGTCGTTGACATAAGACGCCAGCGCAAAGTCAGAAGACGCCGCACGCCGCTTGAGCGCAGTTGGATCTACGTCGAGGAGCAACGCGGCCGTGCATCGATCAGGCGAGGCTTCTGGATAAAAGACGTGCGCCGTCCCAAAGGGCAGGTCAAAGGCTTGGGCGCGGCCTGGGTGCTTGTACAGGAGATAGCCCAAGTCCGTAGCGGGCTGATGGACCGTACTTATGGTCAGGAGCACGACATCCGCCCGCTTGCAGCCGAGTATTTGGTCTTGGGTGCTTTTATGGACATTTTCAGGTGGAGGATTTACCTTCTAGACTATTAATCCCCCCAACCTTATCAAAGGTAGGTAAAAATGTCCGAGCCCGTAAGGAGGCCCCCCATGATCCAGCTCCCTAAGTCCATCCTCGGCATCATCGCTGCCGTCTTCGTCTTATTCCTCGTCAGTCCGCGCTTCTACCAAAGCGTCCCGGCCGGCCACGTCGCCGTCGCCACCCTCTTCGGCGAAGTCCAGTTCAAACACTTCGGCGAGGGTCTGCACATCCCCGTCAACCCGCTCTACGAATGGCACCTGTTCGACGTGCGCCAAAAGACGCACTCCGAAACCTCCAGCGTCCCCAGCCAAGATCAGCTACAGACCAAGATCGACGTCAGCGTTCAGTACCGTCTCATATCGTCCGACACGCCGCGCATCTTACAGGAGACGGGCGGTTTTGAAAATGTGCGCTCCGTCCACATCGTACCCAAGCTGCGCTCACTCATCCGCGAGCAAGGCAAGACCATCAAGCGCGCCGAGGACTTCTTTTTGGAAGCCACGCAGACCACTTTGCAAACGGCCCTGCTCGAAGGGCTAAAGGATTATCTCGCTCCCAAAGGGGTTGATGTAGAGGCTGTGTTGATCCGCGACATCTCGCTGCCGCCCTTTATCACCAAGGCCATTGAGGCCAAAAAGGAGCGCGAGCAGGAAGTCGAAAAGCAAAAGGCCGAGCTGGAGCGCTTCACCACCGAGCAGGAACAGATAGTCGCCGCCGCCGAGGCCGAAAAGAACGCCGCCGCCGCCCAGGCTGAAAAGCGCCGCCTGCTCGCCGACGCCCAAGCCTACGAAATCTCCAAGATCAACGACGCCATTGGCCGCAATCCCAACTACGTCAAGCTCCAAGCGCTCAAGTCCCTTGAGGCTATTTCCAAAGATCCGGCCGCCAAGGTCTATTTCATCGACGGCGACAGCCCTGCACCGCTGCCGCTGATGCACCTAGGTGACGCCAAGTAGCGATGCCTGCCAAATACCGCGTTGGCGTCATTGCCTCCGGCCGCATTGCCCGCGAGCACGGTCGCGGCTGGGCCGAGTGCGAGCACACTGAAATCGCTGCCATCGCCGACGCGCACCCCGAAGCCTTGGCTAGCTACGCCGCGGATTTCAACGTCGAAAAACAGTATCTCTCCTACCGCGAGATGCTCGACGTGGAAAACCTCGACATCGTCAGCGTTTGCTCTTGGGACCCCCAGCACGCGGAAATGTCCATTGCCGCCTGCGCCCGTCGGCCCCAAGCCGTGCTCTGCGAAAAGCCCATGGCCATCTCCTTGGGCGAGGCCGAGGCCATGGTCATCGCCGCCGAGCGCAACAACGTCAAGCTCGCCATCGGCCACCAGCGCCGCTTTTACTCTTCTTGGCGCGAAGCGCGGCGAATGATCGCCGCCGGAGCGATCGGCAAGCCGCAACGGCTGTGGTCCGCGGTCAAGGCCGGGATGATGAACACCGGCACCCACTGCATCGACTTCCAGCTCTACGCCCTCGGCGATCCGCAGGCCGAGTGGGTCATGGGCTCGGTCGAACGCCACACCGACCACTTCGTCTTCGGCCATCGGGTCGAAGACCGCTGCGTGGGAATCATCGGGTATCCCGACGGGGTCGAAGGCGTAATCGAAAACGAGATGAACGATATTTATCAGGTGGGGGCTACCATCTACGGCGAAGACGGCATGATGGTCGTCAGCGACAACAGCCTGCGCTACATGACGGCCACCTCCGGCGGCTGGCAGGACTTCGAACCCACCGACAAGTCCAGCGGCTACGGCAACGCCTTCGTCGATCAGGCCTACGGAATCTGCCGCTGGATCGAAGGTGATTTTGAGGACTACTACGGCAAGGCCGAGCACGGCAAGGCCGCCACCGAGATCATGATGGGCGTCTATGAGTCGGCAAGGCTGCACGAGCGCGTGGCCCTGCCGCTGCAAACCCGCGACAACCCACTCGACGTCGCCGTCGAGGAAGGCCGCATCCCCGTCATCCGGCCCGGCCATTGGGACGAGCGCTCCTTTCTGGTGCGCGGCGAGGGCATGAGCTGGATCAGGGATAAATAGTTATGCAGATCGGCCTCTTAGTTACCAATCGCCAACACCTTGAAGAGTCCGCCGACTGGGACTTCGACTATCTCGAAGGCTCCCCCGGTTTGCTCGGCATCGATGCAGACGACCCACAAGCAGTCGAGCGCGAGTTCTCAGCGCTTTTGGCAAAGCATCCGCTCCAGATGAAGACGATGTGCGGCTTTATTGGCGACCCGCAGGGGCGCGGGCTGATGGTCGTCGGCCCCGACGTGAGCCTAGATCGGCTGCGCACTTTTGTCACGCGGGTCTTCGACCTGATGCAGCGGGCTGGGGTCGAGGTCATCGGCTATGGAAGCGGCAGCTCGCGCTGGGTGCCCGACGGTTTCGACCGCGACAAAGCGCGCCAACAGGTCGCCGATTTCTTGCACCTGTGCGCCGACCTCGGCGAGCCTCGTGGCGTCAAGGTCGCGCTCGAACCCTATAACCGCGACGACGCCAACCTGCTTAATACTGTCTCCGAAGCAACCGAGTTCATAGAGGACGTCAACCGCTCGCACGCCAAGCTGATGGCCGACTTCTTTCACATGAAGCTCAACGGCGAGTCCTTCGACGCACTCAAAGAAGCCGGGCCACACCTGATCCACGCCCACATTGCCGAGCCGGGCCGCGGCCGACCGCAAACCACGCCAGCCGATCACGCGCTCTTTCTACACACCTTGCGCGCATCCGGCTACGACGGGCGCGTGACCCTGAGCGGTGCACTGCCGGTCTATGCCGACGACGGCGAGACCGCCATCGCCCTCAAGAAGGCCATCGCGTGAAGGTTCCCTCCTTCGCCTACAGCCGCATGGTAGATCTTTCGCGCACCATCGCGCCGTCGGAAGGTCGCCTCATTCACTACCGCACGGCGCGCGTTCCCGTCGATGATCCGCCGACCGACCGCTGGTACATCACCACCAGCATCGAAATGGGCGGTCACGCCGGCACCCACGTCGAAGGGCCTTTACACGCCGTCCAAGACGGCCCGGCCATCGCCGACCTCGACGTCGAGCGCTTTTTTGGCGAGACCATCGTCTTCGACTTTAGCGATGCTCCGCTGGGCGAGCCGCTTTCGCCGGAGCAATTCCAACAGGCCGCCGAACCGGGCGGAGGCGTCCGTCCGGGAGACATCGCGCTCTTTCGCTTTGACTGGGATCAACGGGCTGCCGCTGGTTCTTATCCGCCTTACCCCACAACCGCAGCCTTGCGCTGGCTCGTCGAAGCCGGTATCAAACTACTCGGCATCGACACCCCCGGCCTAGATATTCCGGGCGACCGCAGTCTACCCAACCACCACCTGCTCTTCGCGCACGGCATTCCCCTAATCGAGAGCCTAGACCGCTTGGGCGACCTGCGACAACCCCGCGTCTACCTTTTCGCCCAGCCGTTACCAGCGGCTGAAACCGACGCCATTCCGCTGCGCGTACTTGCTTTTGAAGGGTAGCTGCGGTCCGCGCTGGAGATTCCCACCGTTGGCCCTGCAAACCCTCACGCCCGCTGAAGCCGATTTCTCGACGGCTACTGGCTCCGGGCCGCGTCAGAATGGAGATTTTCCCATGAAATGGAGTATATTTCAAATAAAGATTCGTTTCCTACGGGAATTACAGAAGAGGAGCTCTTATATCGGTTGGCGCGATGGCTCGCATTCTGACGCCAGCCACAATCCACATAAGGGAGGTTGATCGTGATCCGATTCATTGACAAACCCATCATCGGCTTGGCGCTCGCATTGGCGGCGAGTTGCTTGGGATGCTCCGACGACGAGCCAACCGCGTCTGAGGCCACTCAAGCCAGCGCCGTCATCAACCCCACGGAGGGCAACCAAGCCCAAGGGACGGTCGAGTTCACGCAGGGAGCCGGCGGGGTCCGAGTTATAGCCAACTTGACCGGGCTTACAGAAGGCGACCACGGATTCCACATCCACGAAAAGGGCGATTGCAGCGCGGCCGATGGCACATCAGCGGGCGGTCACTTCAATCCCGAAAACAAAGCCCACGGCGCACCCGATGCCGCTGAACGGCACGTCGGCGACCTTGGCAACATCACCGCCGACGACGCTGGGCAAGCCACGTACAACCGTCTCGACACCCACCTCGAATTGGATGGTGCCAACAGCATCATCGGGCTGGCCGTCATCGTTCACGCACTCCCGGATGATTTCTCACAACCCACTGGCGCGGCCGGTGCTCGCGTCGGCTGTGGGGTCATAGAGGGTAGATAAGGGCGAAATTTTTGCTCCCTGTGCCCCTCACCTCCGCCGAAGTCGATCACTTCCTCGCCAAAGGCTACGTCACCATCCCCGGCTGCTTCACCCGCAACTTCGCCCAGCCTCTCATTGACCACGCCTATGAACGTCTCGACTACGACCCCGACGATCCCGCTACCTGGACCGAGCCGATCCGCTACTTAGATCACGTTCACAGATTCAAAGTAAAGGATCTCTGCCCCCGAGCTTGGGGCGCGATCTGCGATGTGATGGGCGGCGAAGACCGCATTACTCCCGCCATCCAGCGACTAGAAACAAAGCATTTCTCTTCGGTCGAATCCTTCCACTGGTCCGACGCTTTCATCATCAACTTCCGCTATGGCTCCGATGCCCCTTGGCGTCCCCCTGCACCCGACACCGCCCTCTGGCACAAGGACGGCAGCTTCTTCCGCCACTTCTTAGACAGTCCCGAACAGGCCCTGCTGGTCGTCCTCCAATGGACCGATACCCCACCCAAGTCCGGCGGCACTTTCGTCGCCTGCGATTCCTTCAGACACGTCGCCCGCTATCTCGCCGATCATCCAGAGGGCGTCGATCCGGGAGCCTGTAACTTTCTCATCGACCAGTGCCAAGACTTCATTGAGCTTACCGGCCAGACCGGCGATCTGACCCTCCTCCATCCCTTTACCCTCCATGCTTCCTCTCCCAACCACTCGGGTCGCCCCCGCTTCATGACCAATCCCCCCGTCGCCCTCAAAGATCCCCTAAACTTCAACCACGAGGATCCCGCCGACTTTTCTCTCGTCGAGCGCGGCGTTCTTCAGGCGCTCGGCGTCGATCGCTATGATTTCCAACCCACGGCCCCGAGAGAATGGTACGGTCTTTAGTGCCACCTTCTCCCGCATCGCCGCGTTATCGTCCACTATGACTCCCAAGGAACGGGCACATTGACCTCCGTGGCGATGCGCTGCAACATGTCGAGATGATCTTCGGTCAGTGGAATACCACTATGCTCTCGCGTTTGCTCGCGTTGCCATTCCAAGCTGCCGGGGACTTCGGCACTTGCCAGTCCCGGCATGGGCTTCAGCGACCGGCTCTCGCGCAAAATGCGAGTAAGCTCTGCCTTATAAGCCTCCAAATCGCCCAACCGCGCCACATCAATCGCCACAATCGTAAATGCCCGCGTGGCACTCGAAAATTTTGGTCTGCTCGATTCAGGCGTCGCCGTGCCTGCTAAGATGCCGGCCAAGAACCACGACGTAAATCGCATTCCCAAACTTTTAAAAATAAAATCCGGAAATGTCTGCAATGCCTCGGCGAGTTTGCTGCGGTCTTTCAACATGTTCGCATTCATATCCAACACAAACGGCGGCCCTTCTGCCGTTGGAACGCCAAAACACATCGGGGGTGCTCGCATCGCATCCCACACCGTTGCATCAGGCTCCGTCGGTTTTTCCCACGCAACACCTCCTGCCACGGAAAAGGTCGCCAAGTCGCGCACCAGTGCCAGCCGCGCATAAATCCCCACGCTACCCACGTGCCCGTGATTGCGCGTACACGCAACGGCAATGCCATTTGCTTTCGCCTTTTCAATGACCGCCTCTGTCGCCTGAGTTGCCACCAAGTAACCCGCACCGCCGTCGCCGTCAAAAATCGCCATTGAAGGGGCATCCATGACTTGGGCAATTTCAGGTCGCGGATTAATACGCCCCTCGCGAAACTCGCCACATACCGTCGCAACTGGCGCGTGCCGTGGGAGACCACCCCGCGCAAATCCACATCCACCAGATAGCGCGCAACCAACGCAGCATCGTCAGCAGGCAAATCGACTTTGCGCAACACGTCGATCGTAAAATCGCGCAACATATCCGGCATGATGCGCCTAGCATCTTCGGGAACACAAACGGGCATAAAATCCTCTCCTCTACGGTCGTCAGAAATCGTTCCTTACTTTCTCCGGCATCCCCGACCTGAGCGAATCCCAACACGCAAGTCCTGTGGCGACGACCCTGGCCCCCTCGCGGACGCCAACCCAAGGCTTTGCGCCGTTCAGGACGCAATCGGCCATGTGCCGCAGCATGACGATCATCTCGCTGGCGTGACC
>VXZF01000074.1 GCA_009845645.1 Gemmatimonadota bacterium
GCTATATTCCGTACCTGCGAACCTATCCTGGCGCACGTATACCGAAGCCTCTGGAAATACTTGAGCACCACGGAGACAGTCCCTGGAATATCATCTTACAGGAGATTATGGCTCTGACAAAAATGAACTGGAACACGGCTGATTTTTCGTGTAGCGACCCTGTGACCATCGCTTTCTCTAGACGGATAGGGCAGATTTTAGCCGAGCTCCCTGAAGGACTGCCCATGAACCAAGAGTATCGCTTTTACATGTAGTGTTTTCACATGATAAGATATATGTTGGAGACGCTTGCTTAGATGCTTACTAGCACACTAGCAGCTTGTAACGGTGCCCCAAGCTGCTGGCCTGTCTCCACTTCTGGATATTCCAGCCATTGCCTTCCATCGAGTGTATTCCCACCCGCTTTAGGTGTGCGCCCGCCCCATTGCTTAAAGAAGAAGGCGACGCGCTGGGCTCGACACTGGTCGCGCAAAGCCCGCACCCATTCTGTCCGCACCGGACGCGCTCCCGGCCCACTCTCACCCCCGGCGATTACCCAATGAATATCCTCCAAGTCCACCGAGCCGATTGGACCGAGCAACGGCTCGAAGGAAACGAAACGCACAGAGGCGTTGGTCTGTTGCAGGTGCCGAAGGCGCGTCAAAGCCGCGTTGTTTTCGACGGACACGCCGAGCCAGATATGCGGGGGAGCCGCTTGGCCCCGGTATCGCTCTTGGACGAAACGGCGCATCAGCGAACTGCGCTTGGTAAGCACCTGATAGACGTGCCAATCGGCGCGCTCCATGGTGTCGAATACGCGCTCAATGTACTCGGTGGGAATGTCCTTATGGAAGAGATCGCTCATCGAATTGACGAAGATGAGCTGTGGACGCCGCCACTGCATGGGTTGTTTGAGGCGTTTGGGGCGAAGGGTTAGGTCAAAGCCCGACTCGAAAGGGTGTCCCTCGACGCCGCGAAAACGCTCAGAAAGGCGCTCGGCATAGCAACGGTCGCAACCGGCGCTAACCTTCGTGCAGCCAGTGACCGGGTTCCAAGTGCTGTTTGTCCACTCGATAGTGCTTTTGCGAGACATGAGAGACCTCTGGGTAACTAAAAAACATACCTGAACAAAAGTATAGTATGTCTGCCCAATGTCAAGGTGGCCTTGGGTGCAGGTGCCCTGCCGAGGACAGGGACCGCCTCCGCAGGCACGATAATCCCGCTATCGTGTTGACAATGCCTAGAGCATCTATTTATTGATTCATAAATACTAACCGCCGTCTGACGGAACGCCCCATAAGTAATGTTTTTGAGAGTATCAAACAAGGATTGACTGAAGCTATCGAGCACGCGGCAGGCCAGCCAAGTCAGGCGGTCGTGCATCCTCCAAAGTCTGATTATCGGGATGAATATCCCAAAGTGACGCAAGCAGATTTGGACCGTGCGACATTCCGCGTTGGACTCAAGCCCGTGTCCCCCAAGCAACGCATCGCGAGAGAGAGGACGGCAACCATGGCTATCCCTAATCCCGTAGTCAAGTTTACCTACGAAGACTACCTGAATGCGCCGGAAGACAAACGCTACGAGCTTCTGGACGGAGAGTTAGTTATGACCCCTGCACCTGGAGAACGTCACCAGAGCGTTTCCGCACTACTAGGATGGAAATTGGTTCAATTCGCGTATGAGAGTAGCTTGGGGCGGGTCTATTTTGCGCCTTTTGACGTGGTGCTGTCGAATGTTGACGTGGTACAGCCCGATCTACTGTTCGTCTCCAACGAGCGCGGCCACATCATCACCCCCGCAAACATTCAGGGTGCGCCGGACTTGGTAGTCGAAATCCTATCCCCCTCCACAGCCGAACGCGATAAGACGTTCAAGCGTGCGCTATATGCCAATCACGGAGTGAACGAATACTGGATGGTGGACCCCACCGCAAAAGACATAACAGTCCTGTTGCTCGGCGAGCGCGGATACGAGGTCGTGGATACCTACGGCGAAGAAGAGACATTGACTTCGCCGACATTGCAAGGTTTCGCGTTGAATATCGGCGATCTATTCTAAATTTCCTACCTAGCCGGCGTTTCTGCGTTCCAATCCGGTATTTTCTATAGCTCCACCCGCCGCCCGCTACGGGCCGATTCAAAAGCCGCCTCGACCACTCTGAGCGTGCCGTCGGCGTGGTCGGCCATATAGGTGGGGGTCTCTTCTCCGCGCATACATTGCTGGAAAAAGTCGATGGCCGGCTGGAACGGCGGCGTGCCGGTCTGGAGGGTCTCGTCGCGGCTCTCATCGGAGCCGATGACCACGTCAAAGCTGCTCTCCGCGCCGGGATGATACGGGGAGGGCACAACCAGTCGGCCCTGGTCGCCAGTGATGAGGGCATGAGCACCGCCGCGGCCCTCGAAACTGCAGTACAAGGTCGCGGTGACATCGTCGGGGTATTCGAGGATGAGCGAGGTGGCCACGTCCACCCCGGCTTGCGCGTCAAAGCGCATGTGCGCCTGGACGCTAATTGGATCGTTGCCGGCGATGAAGCGCGAAAAGGTGATGGGATACACGCCGCCGTCGTAAATGCTGCCGCCGCCCAGCGCTTTAATCAGGCGGATGTTGCTGGGGTCGTTGACGACGAAGGTCATGCCGGCGTTAATGTGGCGCAGGGTGCCGATCTCGCCTGCCGCGATGATTTCCCTGAGACGGCGGCTTTGGGGATGGTGCATGAAGACAAAGGCCTCAAAGAGCAGCACGTCGGCCTTGCGACACGCCTCAACCATTTGTCGGCCCTCGGCCGCGGTGACGGCTAGCGGTTTTTCGCAAAAGACGTGTTTGCCCGCCTCGGCGGCTTTGATGGTCCATTCGGCGTGCAGCGAGTTGGGCAGCGAGATATAAATGGCGTCGATGTCCGGGTGGTCGAGCAGGGCTTGATAGCTGCCCAGCGCCACGGGAATATCGTGGTCGCGGGCAAAGGCATCGGCGGTGGCTTGGCTGCGGCTGGCTATGGCATAGACTTGGGCACCGGACGTGGCGCGGGCCGAGGGGATGAAGGCGGTGATGCCGATTCTGGCGGTGCTGAGGATGCCCCATTTGATGGGGTGTGAACTGGTCATTGAAGAACCTCCTGCGACCTAATTTTATGTGGTTTTAACAGTACGAGAATACTCTTATATAGACCAAATAGTCCAACGAAGTAAATACGGCCGGTTTTGCAGAGAGGCGGCCAGAGTTCTCAAGGCGATTGCGGACTGCCGCTGGGATACTATCTTGATCCAGCAACTAGATGGAGACAATCCAACAATAGAGAGGCAACCATGGCCCAGCGCAAAAAGATCGCCGCTATTATCACTGAATACCGCGTCCCGGCGCACGCCGATGTCATTGTCGGTAAGTTCATCAAGGGTTTTCCCACAGACGAGGGCATGCAGGAGCCGCAGGTAGATATCGCCTCCATGTACCTGGACCAGATACCCGACAATGATATCGGCCTACAAGTATCCAAAGAATACGATAT
>VXZF01000707.1 GCA_009845645.1 Gemmatimonadota bacterium
GCGAGTGGCCGATGGAGGCGAAAAACTCTCCTGCGACAAAGGGCAGTTCGGCCAGTAGATCGAGGCCGCGCATATTGTCCCATATCGCCTTCATGGTCCCTGATTGGTAGCCGAGAGCTCGCCAGTCGGGGCGATAGTCGGCCAGCAGAGGATAAGCCGGAGCGAGAGTGACAAAGCCAGCCTGAGCCAGTTCGCTAGCATACGCGCGGTTGGCGCGGCCGCCCAAACCGACGACTACTTTGTGGCCGATGCGGTCGTCGGTGGGATGGGGACAAAGCACGGCTGGAGCTGGAGATTGTAGAGCGGCGTGGGGAATCAGCAAATAGGCCGGCACCCGACAGTCCGGCTCGGGGACGTAGGTAATGAGACGGCGAGTATAAGAACCGCTGTCCACTTCCCCCTCGACCTGGACATCGAGCGACCCGCGCTTCTCCGGTCCGGGCAAAGATCCCATGACCTGTTGCATAGCCTCCAAGAGAGCAGGACGCTGGGCTTCCCAAGCACCCCGAGATGAAGGCGGGGCGGCGAGGCGCAGACTGGAAAAGGTGGACATAAGCGGTCCTAATCAGATAGCCGGAAGGGTGGATACTGGTCGGTGACTAGGATAAAGGCGTAAGCGATAACGCGCAGCCACCAGCGATTGAAACCGACGACCAGATCGAACAAGGCGCGGGGGTAGTGCCCAGTGAAAAGGATGGCGAACCAAGCCCCGATAAGGCAGAACAAAACTACGACCCCGAGCAGGGCTAGGACGATGTAGTGGGGAATGGCCAAAAACCACTTGATTAAGGGCAACCAGCGATTGAGATCTTGCTCGGCATCTGGATAATCGATGTCGAGGTGAACGGCCTGTTCCTCGTCGGTGGAGGGGTATTCATCGCGCAGCAGCCCTAAGTAGGCCGAGATCCGGGAGGAGAAGCGCAGAAGTTCGAGGTTCCAGTCGAACCACCAGCGAGGGTACTTGCGGCGGAAGAGCAGCATGAGCAGAGCCGGGACAAAGAGCAGGCCGATGCCGCTGTAAACTCCCCTATTCCAGCCTTTGACTTGAGCCCATTCGAAAAAGCTATCGGAGAAGTACTGCATAGTAAAACTGGCGTCGATACAGGCCAAGACGATAAAAATAGGAATGACGGTAAACAGCCGGAAGAAAGTCGTGAGGCGATTGAGCGGACGGTCGGGATAATCGACGTCAAAGCGGAGGGGATAGGAATCGGCTGGTGCGTTCATGGAGACGCTCCTGAAGAGGATTGGGAATGTATGGAAACAATAGCTGTAAAGTAGATATCGACCATTCTTGAGCAATGGGTTGACTGCGATCCCAAACAGTCGGAAAAAGCGTCGGAATGGGACAGTTTGGCGAAATTGAGCGTACTTATACGCCTACGCCATCAAAAGATTCTAAGCGCCGCCGGCCATACCTCGGCCGCAACTGGCGGGCGCGGATGAGCAGCCGAAGGGGTCGCGCCCCAATAGCGCGCGCCGATAAAGCTAAAAGCCGCATACCACAATAGCGCAACCAAGAGCAAAGTACCCACCAACCAGCGGCCCGCACCGGACGGACGGACTACCTCCACTTCCGAAGAAGTCCGGCGGCTGCCCAAGAAGAGCACCATACCCACCGCCACATACGCAGCCGCGCCGACCGTCAGCGATGCACTCGCCCCCCACTCCATACCCAAAGCCACGGCCCCAACCGACCCGAGTACCGAGAAGAAACCATTGACGGCCCACAGCCAAGGGACGATTCCGGCACGTTGCGAACCACCCAAGCGCAGACAGGCCGGAAAACAGGTGCCTAACAACATTCCGAGCGGCGCAACGAGAGCTAACGTCAACCCAACGCGCCCAGCCAACGGCCACGCCAACGCCCCAGCGAGTGCACCATCAAGCAAGAACCCATAGAGATAGCAGACAAAACCGACGACCACGCCAACCAACCCCAATCCCCGTGGATGCGCGAGCGGGCGGCACCATCCGCCCACAAGGCTCCCAGCCCCCGTGCCCAGCAACAGCCCGAAGAGCGCGACTGCCAGCGTCAGGGTTGGATAGCCAAGAAATAGGCCAAAGCGCTGCAAAAGATGAATCTCTACCATCATAAAGCCCGTGCCCAACCCAGCGGCGAACAACGCCCACAGTAGAGGCGGAGGTCCAGACGCGAATCGCTGGCGCATACTCGGCGCACCAAGCGGCACCAACATCACCAGTGCGCACGCCAACAGCGAACCGACCAACAGCCGGGTTAGCTTGGGATCCAGCCCGCGAGTAGCGTCGTAAAAGAAGGGCCGGTCATCAGTCGTCGGTGAGATGTCGAGTGCGGATGCAGCGACAAAGTCCACCAATGTACCCCCGCGCAACGCCGCCAGCGCCGGCCGTTCGCGCCTACCGGGCGAGAAGTACGCGTCTAAACCCAATTCCTCCATCACCGCGTGTAGGCGCGCCAATTGCTCGGCCGTATAGGGCTGCTGCTGCACCATCAACAAGGGACGGTGCGCCTCTTGCCGCGCCGGATCGCCGCGAACGCCATTGACGACGACGAGATGGTCGAGGACCGCGCTCGGCTCGTGGCCGCGCTCTTCCCACAAGGCCCCTAAAGTGGCGACCACGCGCAACATCAGCGCGTGATTGTGAACTATGAGGGCCAGCCGTCCCCCCTCGGCGAGGTGATCGAGATAGGCAGCAAATGCCTCGCGGGTGAACAGGTAGTTCTCAGAGAGTGCGTACCCCACCAAATCGGCCGCCTCGGCATACACTAACGGCAGGGCGATTAAATCGTAGCGTGCGTGGGAACGCTCCAAATAGTTGCGGCCATCGCCGATGTGCAGCTCCACGCCCTCCAAGTCGTACAAATGGCCGTTGTACTCTCCATAAGAGCGGACCAGTGCGGCGATCTCCGGGTTGATCTCTACGGCTTCGATATGCCGCCAGCCGGTCATCAGCGCGTAGAGTACGTCGGCACCACCGCCCGGCCCGATGATCAGGGCGCGCTCGCGGCGCGAAAAGTAATAGGGGAAAAACGCGGCCTCGCGGCGCACGAAAAACAGCCGCCGGTAATCCCCCGGAAAGCGGAACATGTACGAACCAGCTCCGCCATCTACGTACAGGTTCAGGCCCGTGTCGCCCGTGCGATCGACCAAATCGGTGCGCGCATATGCGCTCCAGTGTGTGGCCTTCACTTCCCCACGATGGCGCTCCGCACCCAAGGCGCGGAACATCGGTTTGTCACCGTTTGCGGCTAGAGCACTGAGATCAATGAGTTCGCGTTGTTGGATACTGTAAACGACAAGCCCGGTCGCTAAAATAATTGGGCAGGTCCATACCCAGCGCTTCAAAAAGAAAGCCGCGGCAGCCAGAGTGAAGACGCTCGCTCCCAATAGGGCACCAACGCCCCCCAACCATTCGAGGGCCGGCACGACGTAGAGGATGCCCAGCGCCGCGCCGACCAAGTCCCAAAAGTAGAGAACTTGGCT
>VXZF01000512.1 GCA_009845645.1 Gemmatimonadota bacterium
GGTCACGGGAGTTGGATTACATCTTGAGAAAGGGATCGAAATACTAAAGCAGACTGGATTTAGTACGGATTGGCCGCTCCCAAGGGCTACGGCACATAGATGAAACCAGACGGGAACGAGAATTGCCACCAACGATCCGATCCGCTACCCCCGCTGACGCCGAGACTGTAGTGCGGATTTACATCGATTCGTGGAACGCTGGATTTGGCGCACTGCTATCGCAGGCCGATAGAACTGTGACGCCAGCTCTCATCGAACGCTGGTCCCATGATCTTGCTCAGCCGGTCCCATATCGTTGGTGGGTAGCTGAGCACATGGGTTCAATTGCAGGGTTCGTCGGCATTGGTCCCAGCCGAGATCCGGTGGATGCACGCCTCGGCGAACTTGATACTATCGCGGTCGATCCGTCTCACTGGCGCACAGGTATTGGCAAGACATTGATGTCTGTTGCCTTGCGTTATCTGATTGCGGACGGCTACGATGAGGCGGTAGTGTGGACCGTAGAAGGCTACGAGCGAGGAATTGCCTTCTACGAGACCATGGGGTGGAGCCGCGATGGTGGCGTCCGAGATGAAGGGAGACAAATCCGCTTCCGGCGCGACTTGTCTACCTTATAAGATCGCTAGCAGGTGTGATTATCACTTCATATTGAAGAGCACAGCATTGGTTGAATTCCCATCACAAGAGGCCGTAGCTGATGCCCTTAGCAGGTATTGGGGCATTGCTCCCGAAGCAGTTTCCCCATGGAAATCACCTCGGATATTTCGGATAGAGGGATGCGGCATCGCACGCATTGGTTTTCCTCGTGCCGGTCTGACGAGTGTCCAGCTCGTAGAACTCGTCGATAGATTACATGCTGCCGGATGTCCCGTACCAGCCATCGTTCCAACCTCCGATGGCGATCTCTTCATCGCGCTGGGTCAGAAGACGCTGTCGGTGGAACAGGAATTGCCCGGTGATGGATGTTCCAGTGCAGATTTAGACGTTCTATTTGAGGTAGGCCGTACTTTGGGCAAGTTGTATTCTGTCATGTACGAATTTGAACACATGCCGGGTCAAATCCTGCCACTAGGTGATTGGATTGATCTTACCCTGCGAAAAGCCGAGACCTGGGCTGCCGAGCGACACCATGATGAAGATGTACGAGCATTTCGCTCCCAAATTCGCAACGATCACCGAAACTTTCGGGTTCGATTTGGACTCGTTCACGGAGATCTACGTGCCCCCAATGTACTCAAGCATGGGCAATCATTAGGGATCATCGACTTCAATTGTAAATATGATCCTCAATTATCGGATATAGGAAAGATCCGCAACAAATGGCTCATGGGTAGCGACAAGAGGCACGGTCGTCCTCTCACGATCCTTGAGATCGCCGAGGTCCTAAAAGGGTACCATCAAACACGTCCTCTTACTATGGACGAAGTAGATTCTTTCCCAGTGATTTGGGCTGTAAATCAAGCTTGGAGATTAGCCCAAGATCTGAGGATTTTAGAAAAACACGATGTGGGGCCCGTGACCAATTGGCCTATTAGTGAGCAAATGAGCGATTTACCACAAGCGATCAAAATGGGAGAGGAGATATTACAGGTAGCCTCTATAGATCCCATTGAATTTTGATCCATGTGTTTGGATAGACCTACAAATTGCAGTCAACAGTGGAGTTCTAAATGTCTAAAGAAAAAATCGAAGCCTACGCTACCACCAACGTAAGCTTACGCGAAGTTAATGCCGACACTGTAGGGGCAGTCTGCGGCCTGAGCAACACCCTCACGGAACCCAAGAAGAACTTTGTTGCCCACAATGCCTTCTCCATCGCCCAAGCATACTTCGAGCCCAAGGCCTGGTTTCGCGCCATATACGCTGATGAAGAGCCGGTTGGATTTGTGATGCTCCACGACGATGCCGAGAAGTCTGAGTATTTCCTCTGGCGCTTCATGGTCGCCGAGCCTTATCACGGCCTAAGTTTCGGCCGCCGCGCCATCGAGCTGTTGGTGACATACGTCAAAACCCGTCCCCAGGCCAAGGAACTGCTTGTAAGTTGTAGGCTCGGCGAAGGGAGTCCTGTCGGTTTCTACGAAAAATGCGGTTTTGTCCGTAATGGCAAGACGTATGGTGAAGAAATCGGCCTGACGATGCTACTATGATCCGCTGGATGGTGTCACCCTGTTGCCCTTCCACTGGCGTGCATAAGTCCAAAGATATGATATGGACAATTATATAGGCCGATACGCCAGATCTATCGACTCGGCCATCGTTGCAGAAATTCACGGAGATCGGCTGATGCTGATCCATTTCCTCTGGCCGGGTGCTCAGACACTATACCCCATTGTGGAAGATGAATTTGGCGTTGACGATTTTCCCGAGCGGTGGGTGCGGTTCAACCGCGACTCGACGAATGCAGTCGTCTCTTTTGAGCTGAAAGGCATTGGGGGGCTGGATGGCATGTATCAACGCCTAAAGGACGATGAGACGCATCCGCTTGAACTTCTCGCAGAAGGAAAAGCAGTAGAAGCCGCTGTATCCCTTAAAGAGCATTCTGATAAGATCGATCTCCCACTATGGGCAGCCAACGCGTTCTTTTCTTCTTTTCCAACTAAGTCCGAATGGGCTGTAACCTTCTTCGCAGCACTGGCACAACAGTATCCGGCAGAGCCAGCGGCATATGTTCATCTCGGACGTGCCTATGTTGCGGTTGGAGCTCGTGAGAAGGCCCTGACGGCCTATCGCAAGGCACATAGTCTCGCTCCAGAAAAGGAGGATGCCCTATTGGGCCTGCGACGTCTTGATGATTTAGGTTCGCGCCGGCGAGAAGATGAGGGTTGGTCTGTTCCCTACTCAATTGATCTGCTATTGGAGGCACCGACAGTACGCGAAATAACTCTTGTCAAAAAGCGATGGAGTGAGAGAGACTTATCTGTCAAAGACGTCGTCATTGAACTCGAAGCGGAAGTAGCCTTTCAGCATTTCGTAGGAACGGCTGCGATCTTTTCCCATACAGTCCTTGGCAGTCGGCATTTTGGTGCCGTTTTTGTTCACGCAGGTGCAAAGACGGCCAGTTGTCCTATCCTCATGGAGATTAAGGGTGTCAGCTCGGGTTACTTCCCGCTGGACATCACCCAAGGGCCGAAGATTCTGCGGACTCTCGGAGAGGAAAGTGGAAAATTCGCGTATGTCATCCCTTGCCTGCGCGGCGAAACTATGATATTTGGTGAGCACCGGTTTGAGTCCGAGGGAAACCGCACCAATGCATGGGACGGCGCTGCGGATGATGCGATCGCCCTCCTATCGGTGGCGCTGCGAATGATTCCAGAGGTTGATCCGAGTCGCATCTACTGCTCTGGGAAGAGTAGTGGCGGTACGGTCGCTCTGCTTGCTGGCCAGCGCGATCATCGCATAAAGGGCGTATTGGCTTGGTCTGCCCCTACTGATTGGTTCGCATTGATGACCTACGGCGG
>VXZF01000304.1 GCA_009845645.1 Gemmatimonadota bacterium
GGGCTGGACTGAAGATTTATACGGGGAGCAAGGAGACGCAACCATGGAGCGCAGTGTTGATCGCATCTTGACTACCCACGTTGGCAGCTTGGCGCGTCCTGTGGACCTGCTCGACCTAATGAAGGCCAAAGTCAACGGCGCACCCTACGCCGAGGAGGACTATGCTCGGCGAATTTCGGCTGCCGTGGCCGAGGTTGTCAGCAAACAGGTCGAGAGCGGCATCGACATTGTCACCGACGGCGAGCAGAGTAAGCTCGGTTTCTCGGCGTACGTGAGCGAGCGGTTGGCTGGTTATGAAGCGAGACCGGGCGCGATTGACTCCGCTGAATTTTCGCAGGAGGTGGCCGCTTTCCCAGAGTATTACGAGCGCTACTTTGGCAAGGCTATGCACGGGGGTGCCGTTGCCAAAATAAACCCCGTCGTGTGCATCGGACCTGTCAGTTATAAGGGGATTGATGCCCTGAACAAGGATATCGAAAACCTCAAAGCCGCGGTCGCGGGAGTGGACAAGGTGGATGTCTTTATGCCCGCGGTGGCGCCGGGTGGGGTCGGTGGAAACGAGTATTATCCGACTGAGGAGGAGTATCTGCAGGCGGTCGGCGAGGCGATGCGCACGGAGTATAAGGCGATCGTCGATGCGGGCTTTATCGTGCAGATTGACGATCCTTGGATGACAGTGGTCCGCGGCGACGGGAGCTTGAGCCTCGCCGACCGCCTGCGGAAGATCGAACTGTCCGTTGAGGTGCTCAACCACAGTTTGCGCGGTATTCCTCCCGAGCAGGTGCGGCTGCATACTTGCTACGGGATCAACGAAGGTCCGCGCATCCACGACGCAGCACTCAAGGACATCGTGGGGGTTATGCTCAAGGTGAACGCCGGTGCCTATTCGTTCGAGGCCGCCAACCCGCGGCACGAACACGAGTACCACGTTTGGGAGGACGTCAAATTGCCGGAGGGCAAGTTGATTATTCCGGGGATGGTCGCGCACGCGAGCAATATCGTCGAGCACCCAGAACTTATCTGCGAGCGCATCGTCCGCTTTGCCAACATCGTGGGACGAGAGAACGTGATCGCCGGGACCGATTGCGGCTTTTCGACCCAGGCTACCTATACCCCGGAAGTCCATCCGACCGTGGTGTGGGCCAAGTTCCAAGCCATAGCCGCCGGCGCACGGCTGGCGACGAAGCAACTCTGGGGATGAGTCTGTCGCCGGGCATCGATGGCCACGGTGATCAAACGCGATCGGGCCGAGATATGCTCTTCAGCGCAGGATGGTTTTTACACTATCGATAAAGGTTGCCGATTTATGCTCCAACGCCTCAAAGATTCCTTAGCTATATGGTGCGGGTTTTTGCTGTTGGCCGTCGCCCCTCTCGACGCGCTGACGATCTACCGGCTCGGGGGTAGCGATTTGCCGGCCCCAGAATTGGCGGCGCTTGAGGGGGTGGAATTCGTGCAACTGGCGTGGGCCGAAGTGGCCGAAGATCAGCACGGTCAGACCAACTTAATTGAAGTGACCCCCAATCACATCGCACCGCGCCAACTCGACCCGACGGTCAACCTGACGCCGCTGTTGCCCCAGCCCGACTTCCTCGGGGATATCTTCTACCTGACTTGGATTGGCTGGGGTGGTCCCGATGTCGATGACTGGTTTATCTGGGACGAGGATCCCAATACGGTCTATCTGGGCGATGGGCACTTCGCGATGCATGGGCCCAAACACAAAAGTCTGATTTTCGACCTCGGCGGCCTGTTTTTTCTAGAGCGAATCAAGTTTTATCCCCGCGAAAGACACTTGCACGACCGCTTCGTGGAGAGCTTTACCATTGGCATCAGTGACGGCGACCCGTTCAAAGATCCCCATCGAGAGCTACAGGCTGGAGTGGGGGGATTCGGCAGGGGGTCTGTCGTCGCCTTTGACGTGCTCTACGACATCAGGGAAAACACCGAGCCTATCATTGAGTTAGAGTTGCCAGCGCAACCTGTACAGAAGGTGCTCTTCCGAGCAGCGGAGAATACGCGGGGCATCTGGGAGCTGGCCGAACTCGAGCTCTACGGCGCGGGTTTTGCCCCCTTTGCTGGCTACCAAAGCAATGTCATTGATCTAGGCCGAGCGGTGTCGCTGGGCGATCTTAGCTGGTCGGGTGTGGTCGAGCCGGGTGCCGGCGTTGCCTTGACTATGCGCAGCGGCGACACGCCGACGCCCAACATCTACTGGCGCTTCACCTTTCGCGGCGATGAGCAAAGTCGCTTCGATACCCAAGGCCGGGTGTTGACGCGCAATGCCTATAACAAGCTCAACAAGGGCGAACGGGCCGGGATCACGCCCGATACCCAGCAGTGGGAAGCTTGGAGTCAGGCGTACGATTTTGCGGACAGTACGGGGGCGATGCAGGCGGACCGGCCCAGGCGCTACGTGCAACTGCGCGCCGACTTTGAATCGCTCAAGGAGGCGGGCGGGCGGTTGGACTATGTACAGTTCAGCGTTTCGGATCCGCCGGTGGCGACCCAAGTACTGGCGGAGATCTTCCCAGCGCAGGTTAAAGTGGGAGAAGTGACTTCCTTTACCTATGCGGTATTGCCTCAATTCGAAGAGGACGATTTGGGATTTGACACCATTGAGATTGAGACGCCCGTGCAAGTGAGGGGAGTTGACGCGGTGCGCATTAGCGAGATGGAGGTTGGCTTTGACGTCCTGCGCTCAGACGCAGAGGGCTTTGCGCTGCGCATCCCGCGCATGGATTTGCAGCGCACCGAAGAATTGGTTGAGGTGGACTTTCAGGTGGAAGTGTTCAAGTTCGGCACGATGTTCACCGGCCGGGTGTCGGACAGCGAAAGGCCCTTTGAGGTGCATCAGCGGCTCACCGCAGGCGACGCCAATCCACTAGTCGAGAGTAACACGCTGAACGTAGGTTTGGTCGAAGTGAAACACAAGGCGGCCAACGCGCTCAGGCTGGCCTCGCCCGTGTTTACGCCCAATGGCGACGGAGTCAACGACGAGTTGCAGATCGAATACGAGCTGTTGAATCTCTTGGGAGCGGTACCAGTCGCATTGGATCTGTACGATTTGTCGGGCCGTCGCTTGGGGGAGGTGTATCGCGGCACAGCGCAAAGCGGCCGATTTCGCTTGGAGTGGGATGGGGTGTTGGCGAGTGGGGAGCGGGTAGGGCCGGGGTGCTACCTGTTGCGTCTAAAGGTGACTAGCGACCGAGGCGTAGAAATCCTCCAGCGTGTCATCGCGTTGGCTTACTAGAGGACAAGAGTGCAATGAAGACCATTTGGACTTTTGCCTGCGTCTTGTTGTTGAGTGCGGTGTGCGCCAGTGCTCAAGGAGCGGGCCATCGCGTCACCGCCGATCAAGTCGTAGTCAATACTCAGCAGTACTGGCAAAACTGGTCCTTCGGAGCGGGTACCCTAGACATCGGGGCTGGCGGCGAAGTTCGGCCACGGCGG
>VXZF01000725.1 GCA_009845645.1 Gemmatimonadota bacterium
GGACAGGCAAGCGCCGGAAAAGGCCCCTCCCCCAGCGGCCGGTACAGATTGCCGCAGACGAAAAAGCCGGGCATGCTCTCGAAAAAGACCTTTTCCACCGCATAACCCTCCCGCTCAATCCGCCCGAAGACCTGCGCCTTGAGCGTCGTCTTCTCTGGCAGCGGCCACAATCCCGCGCAGACGAGAATGTGTCGGCGAATCGCCGCCGCCCGCTGCTCCCACTCCGCCAGTGTCCGATAGCGGCGCAAGGCCCAAGGCGTACTAACGTGTTTGGCCGCGCCCAGCCGTGTATCCATTTCCAAACTCCTTTCTGTTGGGATAGGTAGGGTGCCACTGGTAGATCCTCTTCATTTATTGAAGCTACCGCTCAGGAGAGCTTTTGCGTTGGCCGTTTTCACACCCAGTAGAGCCCGTGCCCCTGTTCGCCCGTGATCAGATCGACGATCAGCCAAAAAGCGATAACGGCGAATTGACCGAGGATAAGCCCCAGAAAAAAAGGCCGCACGGCCTTGAGCACCCGGGGGCCACCGTAGCGCGTCAGCACGGCCTTGAACAGCCACACTAAAAAGACACTGAACCAGATGTGGCGGGTCAGCATCATCTGCGAGACGGCCCAGCCTATGGGGTGGATGGGGAAGGTCAGCAGATGACTGCGGATCCAGTAGAGGGCGGTCATGACCGCCCCGCCCAAAGCCATCAGGCCCAAGCCGCTGTAATCTGGTCCGGCCGGATCGCGCAGATAACTGGCCGCAAAGTCAACGGTGTAGCGGGGGCCGTTGAGAAAAAACCAAGTATTGGCGTTGTTGGCACCGCTCTCGTAGGCGTAGTACAGAGTCGTCCACACCGATACGCCCAAACTCAGGACCACTGCCAGTATCATGCTGCCCAGGACCAAGCCCTTGTTGCGGATCGATTCGGTCAGCTTGAGGCCGTTGGCCGCCGCAGCCATGACAAAGGTGCGCACATCGCTCATCCACACCTGACCGAAGGAAAGCACGCCTATGGTGCCGGGGGCACCCAGCACCTGGGTTCCGAAAAAACTGCGGACCACCGTGGGGGTGATCAATTGAGCTCGGGTGGCGGCCAAGCCCGATTCGCAGAGAATGCGGGTGATGCCCAGAAAGGTGAGCGAAGCCATCAGCACAAAAGTAAGGGCGGCCCACCAAGGCACCCCGATGGCAATAAACCATCCGGTCATCAGCGCCAAGCCCAGAAACAGTTGCAGATAAACGGCCCGGGCCGAAAAGTCGGCACCAGAGGCGGTTTTCGGACGCAGGGCCGCCTTCCAGCTCTGCCGCAGGTGCCGACGGGCGATCCACAGGGTGTGGCCCACCAAGGCCATGAGGGCACCGAACTGGACGAAGGCCATGATCGGGCCGCCATCGCTCTGCGTGTAGATATCGACGTCGAGGGTGCGGGTGAGGCCGACAACGCTGAAATAGCCTTTGATTAAGTAGCCCAGCAAATAGAAAAACCAAACGCTGAGCGCCACTTCCTGGTGAATGAGGTAGGCAAAGCCCATCATGGGGAAACTGAGATTGATGGTCAGATTCCCCATGCCGTGGAAAACAGGTACGCTGGTGTTGAGGACGATGCGAGGGAAGAAGTGGAAGTAGGCATTGAGGCCGTTGAGCGAAGTGACGATGAAGGGGACGGCAAAGCCGCTCCACATCACCGGATTGCGAAAAAAGGAATTGAGCGCACGACCGGGCTGCTGGGTGCCCATCACTAGGGGCAGTTGGGCTAAGGGATAGGCCAAGCGTTCGTATTCGATCCACTGGCGGCGGAAGAGAATGGCCAGCGCGATCATGACCATGTACAGGCCCAACAAGACTGGCAGCCAGTTCAGCAGGGGGCGGATCCAGGCCATCCAAGGAATGGGCTGGTCGCGGGCAATGCCCTCGTAAAAGCCGCGGATGACATCCTCGCCTTGGGGCACCAGCCAGTGCGGCACAAAGGGATGAATGAGTTCGGCCCATTGGTTTTCGGGGGAGGCCATATAGGAAATCGCCGGCAGGATGGGGATCAGGTACAGGGTCAGCCCCATGGTACATATAGAACAGGAAATGGCCGCCATCACATAGGAAATGGCCAGTTCTCCCGAAGACAGAGCTAGGTAGGGAAGGAAACGGCGCAGCAGACCATTGACGAACAGGGCGAGGAAAAACAGCAAGAAAACTGCGGCCGCAGTGGTAAAGTCAATAGTTAGGTAGGAACCGCGCACCACCAAGCTATTATAAGGCCCCCAAAAAGCGACTAGAACGCTCAAGGCCGTTCCCGCGGACAAGGCCCAGAGCGGCCGGACGGGGACCGGGGTCAATGGATGGGGGTTGGCGACCACGACCCTACCAATTTGAATGTCTTGCGCATACCATAGATATATCCAAGCAGAGAGAAGGTAGCAAAAGAGAAGCTAAAGCACAGCCTTATATCCCAGGGGCTTTACGTCCTAAAGGCGATTTGGTAATAAAGGCGGGGCGAGAGGCCATCGATCATGGCGACATCCTCCAATTCCTCGGGGATGTCCTCCTCTTGAGGAAAAGTTGGTTAATGGGTAATTACGCCCTATTTTTTCGGCGAATAGGAGGCCGATGATCTAACCATAGATTCAACTCGGGGATACGATGCAATTCGTCCAATTAACCTACGCCCAGCGCCGCGCTTTTGAAGCCGACGGCTTTCTCATTGTCCCGCAAGCCATCGATGCCACCACTGTGGCCTGCCTGACCGAAGCAAGCGATCGCTTGATGCAATCATTCCTCGACGATCCAGCAGAGATCCAAATGCAATTGCGCCGAGGCGTCGTCCAGGAGGAAGCATTCGACCAACTCGTCTCCAACTCGGCAACCGTTCCCCTAGTCGTGCAGTTGCTCTCGCCCAATATCCATCTCCACTCGGCCTCGGTGATCTACAAAAAGCCCCAAGACCCACATACCACAGCGCCGAATCGCGGCTGGCACCGAGATATTGGCACTGCCGAAGATCTAGGACAAGCCGGCTTGCCTCGCCTCGGCATAAAGGTGTGCTATTGCCTGACCGACTTTGCCGAACCCAACTCCGGCATGACCATGATGGCCCGAGGCACACACCTCAATGAGACGCCCCTAGCCATTCCCACGGGCGCGGTCGATCCGCCGACGGTGGTCGATCCGTTATTGCGCGCCGGCGACGCCATCCTCTTTGAAAACCGCACATTCCACACGGCTGCACCCAATCTGAGCCAGCGCACCTCCAAGGTGATAATCTACGGCTACGCCTACCGCTGGATGAAGACAGATCAATACCTCGATCCACCAGACCAAAGGGTATTGCAGCGGACGACCAACGACATCGACTGGCAGCTCTTGGGCGGCTATTACAACGTCGATGATCCTCCCCGTGCATTGATCGACTGGGCCGAACAATACGGCGTCAATCCACCCTCTGTGACCTGGACTACGGACGCTCTGTA
>VXZF01000534.1:0-1341 GCA_009845645.1 Gemmatimonadota bacterium
CCTATGGGGCCAGTGCTGTACACGGCGTCGCCGGCCGTGGAAAGGGTGCGGGCCGAGGGCAGCTACTTGTATCCGTTTGAAGGGCCGGGCTTGGGCGTGGAGATTGACGCGGACAAATTGCGCACCCTGACGGTGGCGACGGCCTAAGTGCCCTCGCATCCCACCTCTGCGCTCATCTGCATTCATATGCGGATACGTTGCCGCCGCACGCCAACCGCTGGGGGTTTGACCTTTTGCCGGTTGTGCCGCAGTATATATCCTTTCGACAATACTTGAGTTACACATAAACAGGAGAGAAAAATGGGCGAGGAAGACCGCGCAACCTGGGCCGATAATTGGCTCGGGTACCGGGAGGAGATCAAGGTCGTCGATGTCACAATCCGCGATGGCGGCTTGATGAACGACCACCAGTTCACTGACGAAGTAGTAAGAGGCGTGTACGAGTCCTGCGTCGAGGCCGGGATCGACTACATGGAAATCGGCTATATCAACTCGCGGGAGCAGTTTCCGCCCGGCGAGTTTGGTCCGTGGAAGCACTGCCGCGAGGAGGACATCCGCCGCATCGTCGGCGACAACAGCACCTCGCTGAAGTTGGCGGCCATGGCCGACGCCGAAAAGAGCGATTACAAGACGGACATCCTGCCGGCGTCTGAGAGCGTGTTGGATATGATCCGCGTGGCCACCTATATCCACCAGATGCCGCTGGCGTTGGACATGGTCAAGGACGCCTCGGACAAGGGCTATGAGACGACCCTAAATCTAATGGCCGTTTCTACTGTGCCGGAGTCCGAGGTCAAGAGCGCGCTGGAGATGCTGGTGCACTCGGATGTGGGGGCTGTGTACGTGGTCGATAGCTTTGGCTCGCTCTACAGCGAGCAGATCCGCGCGCTGTGCAATATGTTCTTCGAATACTGCGAGGGCACCCCGATTGAGGTCGGGATCCACGCCCACAACAATCGGCAACTGGCCTTTGCCAATACCATCGAAGCCGTAGTGTTGGGGGCCAACTGCGCGGATGCGAGTTTTGCCGGCTTGGGCCGCGGCGCGGGCAATTGCCAGATGGAGCTTTTGTTGGGCTTTTTGCACAACCCGAAATTCCGCTTGCGCCCCGTGCTCAAGTGCATTGAGGAGCACGTTGAGCCGCTGCGCTCTCAACTGCTGTGGGGCTACGACTATCCCTACATGATCACCGGCTTGCTCAACCAGCATCCACGGGCTGGTATGGCGTTCAACGCCTCTGAGGACCGGGGCAAGATCGTCCAATTCTACGACCAGATGGAAGAGCAGGAGTGAGCCTGTTCAGTACCAGAGATAGCTGGCGTTGAAGGCGATGACTAAGCC
>VXZF01000534.1:1441-3451 GCA_009845645.1 Gemmatimonadota bacterium
CCGCTCCGCAGCGGGCGGTAGAAGGAGCCTGTGTCATGCGAGAACACTCAGTGCGCCGCTCATTGCAAATCTACGAGCGCGCCAAAGCGCTCGTCCCCGGCACCACCCAGCTCATCAGTCGGCGGCCGACCCGGGCGGCGCTCGGCGTCAGTCCGATCTACGCCGAGCGCGCCAAAGGCTGCCGCATCTGGGATGTGGATGGCAACGAATACATCGATTGGACCAGCGCGGTGGGGCCAGTGATTTTGGGCTATGCCGACGAGGTAGTTGATGCCGCAGTCCGCGCCCAGATCGACCGGGGGACCATCTACAGCATTGTCCAAGAGTCGGCTGTGGAGCTGGCCGAAGAGTTGGTGAGGATTGTGCCCTCCGCGGAAATGGTTCGCTACTGCAAGGGTGGAGGCGAGGCATGTACCATTGCGGTGCGGATCGCGCGTGGGGTTACTGGCCGCGACAAGGTGCTGTTTTGCGGGTACCATGGCTGGCACGATTGGTATCAGGCCGCCAATATCGGAGCCGAGCGGTTGGCCACTCATCTTTTTAATGGCATTGAGCCGATTGGCGTGCCCCGCTGTCTGGAGGGCACGGCCCTGCCTTTTACCTATGGCGATGTCGATGAACTCACTGCTCTGCTTGAAGAGTACGCTGGCGAATTGGCCTGTATCATCATGGAGCCGATGCGCTCGGATGAGCCGCCGCCGGGCTACTTGGAAAAGGTGCGGGAGTTGGCGTCGCACTACGGGGTGGTACTCATCTTCGACGAGGTGTCGTCGGGGTTTCGCGTAGCCTTGGGCAGTGCCCAAGAATACACGGGCGTGACGCCAGACCTATCCGTTTTTGCCAAGGCCATCTCCAATGGCTACCCAATGGGCGCGGTGGTCGGCAAGCGGGAGTTTATGGCACCGGCTCAGCAGATGTTTATCTCCAGCGCCTATTGGGACGATAACATCGGCGTGGCAGCCTCGCTGGCGACTTTGCGCGAGTTGGAACGCCGCGACGCGGTGGGCCATTTCCAACGTATTGGTACCTTCTTTAAGGAGCAGATTGACGCGGCAGCCGCGGCCGTTGGACTCGACGCTAGCTGCGAGGGGGTGGCGGCGCATCCGCGCATCCGCTTGGGTGCGGAGGATGCTGCGACGGCTGCCAAGGTCAACACGCTGTTTATCCAGGAAAACGCCCGCCGCGGCGTGATCTTAGCGACGGGGTTCATGTTCAATTGCGCCCACGGCGAGGCCGAGGTCGAGCAGACCGCGGCCGTGGTGCGGGAGAGTTTTGCCGTTATCGCCGAGGGGTTGGAGCGCGGGACGTTGGACGAACTGCTCGAAGTACCGCCCCAGGAGGATCTTTTTCGGCGGCTAGTGCGCTAAAGTTTCAGGATCAAGCTCGGCAAAGACGGCGATTAAGCGGGGAAAGAAGGCGGCGAAGGTCGGGTAGCGGTCGCGCTGGGATTCGTATGCTTCGAGGCGGTGGGCTACGGCGTGGATATAGCGGAAGCCGCGCCCGGATTCTTCGCGCAGTGCCCGGCGACCTGCTTCTGCGCCGAGGTGATGGTGGGCTAAGCGCGCGGTGATGGCGCGGATGAGGTGTTCATTGGCACAGTCGAACCAGTGCGTGTAGCCGATGGTGGCCATCTGTTCGGCCAGCGGGGCGAATAGGTCGGCATGGGGCCTCACTATTCGATAGTATTCCTCGCTGAGGGGGATGACGAAGGCGAGTCTGAATTCGTGCCATATAATCTGCAAAACTTGATCGCGGGGGCCGTATTCGGGCAGGCCGCGCTGCGTGACTCCCGTGGGGCCGAGCAGTGTATAGACATCGTACGGCCCCCCATAGCGGCCGATGTGCGGGCCAAATCCTCCATGGTGTAAGAGCGGGCTAAGGACGAGGTGGTAGCTGAGTTGGCGGGTGCCGAAATAGGCTTCGACTTGGCCGGTGGGGTCGGCATCGGCCAGTTCTTCGCGGAGACGTGCTTCGAGGAGTTGATAGAGCTTTTGGCTGCGGGTGAAGAAG
>VXZF01000753.1 GCA_009845645.1 Gemmatimonadota bacterium
CAAGGCAGTGCCGCTGTTGCGCTCAACGTTCGCGGCGACATGGGCTTTGGCTTTGCTTGGTCCCATGCCGCAGTCGGCGGGATCAAGGGCCGCACCGCTAGCGGCCAGTACACTGGGCCGATTGAGGACCGAGCCAATGCTTTTATCTTCGGAATAGGCCGTTCCCTTGGGTCTCGCCTAGCGGTTGGTTTGGCCGTTAAAGTCCTCAGACAGAGCATTGACGTTCCCTCAATTCCCAAGGCCACGGCCAACGGCAGCGGCTTCGACTTGGGGGTGCAGTTCCGCGCGGCCGAGCATACTTGGCTCGGGGCCGGCATATCCAATCTCAGCACCAACCTCGCCTGGAAGGTGCGCCACGCCGATCAGCGATCAAATGCCACCGAGAATGCCCTGCCGCGCAGCCTCGTCTTTGGCGCGTCACAGCGGCTTTTGGACGCCCTGTTGTTGGCTGCCGAGGTGCGCGACGACGGAGAACAGAGCGTCAATCTGGGGGCCGAGTGGCAGCTAAGTGCGTTGCTTGAGGTGCGCGGCGGCCTGCACCGCCTCGGGGCCGAAGACGGTAGCCAACTCTCGGCGGGGTTGACCTTGAGCCCGGCGCAGCGCGAAACCGTGCAGTTTCAATACGCCTATTTATCCGATCCCCTCGGCGCTGGGGGCCGCACAACCGTGGGTCTGGCGCTGGCGTTCTGACAAGTGATGGCTCTCTTATTGATTGCGCTTTTAACGCTGCCCACGGCCCTCGCTGCCGTCGGCCTACCCGCGCTGCGCCAAGGCGGCGGGGCCCGCGCTGCGGGCTTGGCTGGCGCGGAGACTGCCCTGTTTGCCGCCCAAGCCCTCAATCCGGCAGCGCGGCAATCGCGTGGACGCAGCATCGCCTTTAACCACCAAGCCTCGATCCAGCAGATCCGCCAAAACCACTTGCACCTGACGCAAGCCCGCGGCCGCGGCAGTTGGGGGCTTTCCGCTCAATTGTGGCAGGCCAACGACCTAGAGCGTCGCACCGGACCCTCGGCTGAGCCGCTGGGGCACTTCGGCGTGTACGAGGGAGCGGTTGGCCTGAGCTACGCCCGCCAGATGGAGCAGACGCGCCTCGGCTTGCAGCTAAAATTCATCCACCAAGCCATTTTCACCCAAAACGCCAGCGGCTTAGCTGCCGACCTCGGGCTGATGCGCCACATCTCAGCCAGCCTGCGCTTGGGGGCTACGGTGCGCAACTTGGGCCGCATGAACCGCCTCGATCAGCGGGAGACGGACCTGCCCTTAGAAGCTCGTTGCGGTGCTGCTTACGTCGGTCGCGCAGACCTGCTCGTGGCCGTCGAAGCGCAAAAGGTGCGCGGCGACGACCTCACGCTGCATCTAGGCGGCGAGTACCGAGCCGGCGAACACCTGCGCCTGCGCGCCGGCTACCAGACCACTGAAAACCGCGGCCTCTCAGCCGGAGTGGGGGTCGCGGCCAAGCAGTGGGTCATCGACTACGCCTATGTGCCTTTTGGCTCGGACTTGGGCAACGCGCACTGGCTCAGTCTCCAGTTGGAAAGCGCAACCCCTTGAACTTCTGGCGCAAAACAGTGTCGCCGGTGGTGCCGCCAGCCCCAACAACTCCGACCGCACTTCCGGTACAGCACGCTAACTCCTCGCGCTTGTGGGTTCACCTGCTGCTGTTTTTCTGTACCATTGCTTCGACTGCAACCGCTGGTGCCATGCAGCAAGGCGTTGATCCGCTGACCAGCCTCGCGGCCTTGGTTCACCTCGTCGAGGGCCTCCCTTTTGCCGCGACTCTGCTCTTTATTCTCACGGTCCACGAATTCGGCCATTACTTTGCTGCGCACCGCTGGGGAGTCAAGGCTTCGCTGCCTTACTTTCTTCCCCTGCCCTATGTTTCCTTCCTCGGCACGTTGGGCGCAGTCATCAAAATTCGCTCCCCCATCCCCAACAAGCGCGCGCTCCTCGACATTGGTGCCGCTGGTCCTTTAGCGGGTTTTGTCGTCGCCCTAGTAGCCTGCTTCGCTGGGCTTTCCCGCTCGACCGTGGTTTCAGTCGATTACTTTCACGCTGCCCCCATCGAATTGGGGGCACCCTTGCTCTTTTCCGGCATCGCCGCGCTCGTCTTGCCCGCTATTGGGCCTAACCAAATGGTCCTCCTAGACCCGGTGGCTTTTGCCGGTTGGGTCGGGCTGTTTATCACGGCCTTTAATCTCTTTCCCATCGGCCAGCTCGATGGCGGCCATATCGCGTACGCGCTCTTTGGCCCCCGGCATCGGCAGATTGCCCGCACGGCCTACGTCGCTTTGTTGGCCTTGGGGCTTTATGGAGTCCTAGCTCTGGTGTGGGAATGGCCCCAAGGATGGCCGGGGTGGCTAGCGCTGGCGTTTTTCCTCGCACTTTTTGGCAAAGACCACCCGGCCCCCTACGATCCCTTTATCGCGCTGGACCGCGGCCGGTACTTCGTCGGCTACCTCTGTCTGCTGGTCTTTGTAGTATGTTTCGCTCCCGTGCCTTTTGTCACCTACTGAGCCGTGCCATGATCTCGCTCCGAACATTTCTGCTCGCGGTACTGTTGGCTGGCTGTGCTATCGGCGACAGCGAACAAGTGGATTGTCGCTGTGCACCCGACACGAGCATCGAGCTCTTTCCCCATTGCGCCGACGCGGTCGAGGAGCGCCCCGACCCTAAGACCCCGCTATCAACCCAGATCCCCGACTGCCCCAGCGGCCCACAACTCTTCCTGCGCGAGCGCACGCGCCCCGAAGCCGTGCTGGCCAATCTCACTTCTATCTTTCAAGCCCAACCCGAGTTCCGCAGCCCTCAACAATACATGGAGCAGTTTACCGAGGACTTTGTCTTCATCCCCGACCCCGAGGATGTGCAGCTATATCCAGAAGTTTACGCTGTTGACCGCGATACCCTTTGGGGGTCGGCTGAAGAGCGCAATTTCGCCCGCATCGTTCTCTCGCCGGAGCGAGTCCTCAGCGCGCACTTTACGCGCTGGTTCAGATCGTCCTTGGACGAGCGCATCCCGTCCGACGACGAACTGCGCGAGATATTCATCTTCCCCTATGAAGCCGAATTCGTCGAGATAATTGGCGCGGCCGAAGTCGATTCCGTGGAAACAATCGGCATCAAGGGCCTTGCGACAATCGAGTTGGTGACGCCTACGGTGGAAAATCCCGTGTGGTCAATCGCGGTTTGGCAAGACCAGCGCGACCGAGCTTCGGCGAAGTTCTCTCTGGGGGAGCTGCGAGCGCTCTTTTCGCAGTGAACGCTCGGCGCGTTTCTTTGATAATCGCCCCGCTGATTTGTATCTTAATATAAATCCATTGCACGACCCCGATCTGGAGGTACGATCGTGAAATTTTTCACTCTCTTGAGCTTTTGCGGCTTCCTCGCCTTGAGCGCCTGCAGCAACCCCTTTGCACCCGAGACCCAACGACCCAGTGTAATAG
>VXZF01000071.1 GCA_009845645.1 Gemmatimonadota bacterium
TCGGTGAATTCGGCGCGATCCCATTGGAGGACTGCTTGATCAGCCGTGGGTTTTTCCAAGGTTTTGCGCTGGGGAACTGTCAGGATGGGGGCGAGGCGGACGACGGTGTGTAGCTGGGATTGGGTAGGACCCGAACCGGCCCAGATCCAGTGGTCGCGCTGCCAGCGGGTCAAGTGCGTGGACGGCTTTTCGGCAGATTGGTACGTGGATTGGAGTTGGACTGCCGAGTCGCCGACCGCGGTTTCTAGGCCGGGGAAAGGCTCGCCTACTAGTGCTTGGCGGTGTCCCGACAGGCGATTCCGATTAGTCTCGTCCTGAACATATGTCTGGCCGTCTGGGTGAGAGACGACCACGGTAAAGGGGGTTGTCTTTTCAACCCGGCCAACCCGGCCCGGTTGATCCACTCGGCCAAGAATGGTATGCCACAGCTCCTGGCCATCGCCATCCACGCGCCAAGCGTGTAGCCATCCTTCGCGCAGTTGCGCTTGGACGGAACCGCCGACTGAGGCCGGTAGGTCTTCCAAATGGAGCCAAGAGGTTGCAGTGGCTTCTGAGGCGGCGATCAATCCGGCTACGAGGCCGGTGCAGAAAATTTTAACGCAAGTCATGGTAAAAACCTCTCGCTAGGGGTTAATGGGTCGGAAACTTGTCGGTGTCGTCGAGCAGGTAATTCAGTTGAGTCTGGCTCGGCGCTTCGCCGTCCTTGCTGAGCCAAGCTATTCGACAGTCGCGGTCGAGGAGGACGGATTGGGGAAAATTCCAGATGCCGTAGCGTTGCGCGCTCGCGCCGGCGTCCACTGCAATGGGCAACGTGTAGCCGCGTTCGGCGATGAAGGCGTCCACATCGTCAGCTCCCTCAGAACTGTGAATGGCGATGACGACGAGACCCTCGTCTTTGTGTTCTTTGTATAACTCGTCATAGTGGGCGAGTTGCTCGACGGATTCAGGAGACCAAGTGGCCCAAAAATGCAGCACCACCACTTTACCTTTGAAAGAGCTTAGGCGGTCGCCTTGCTCGATGGGGTTGATCCAGCGCTGGACCTCGATATTGAAGGGTATGGCACCCCGGACCAGCTTGTAGTGTTGCTGCCTAAGGTCCAGCATGAAAGGGGAGGCATAGCTGGCTATCAGCATTCCGCTGCTATCCCAGACGTGGGTGTTGTCCCAGGTCAAAAAAGCTCCGTCGGCGAAAGCGCCCATCCACGTCTTTTCTGGCACGAACAGCGTCGGAGTCAGGCGAATGAGCGTATCCCAATGGTCCCTATTCGGTCCTAGAGCTACCCAGAGCTGTCCATCTTTCTCCCATTTGAAGATACCGCGTTGCAAAACCCGAGGGGGCGAACTCTGGCCAATGCCGCTGTCGAAGCTGGCGAACGCCTCTGGTACCCGTTTTTTGAGCAAAGCCAAAGTGGCGGTATCAAGGCTGGCGAATGCTTCTGGCCCCAGTTGTTGGACCATACCCGCCAGAGTAGTAGAGTCAACGCTGGCGAACGTCTCCAGTGGTATCTCTTGGAGCTTATCCGGAGTCACGCCCACCCGGTAGGCGTATCCGCTCGGGTCAATGCCGTTCTGGCGGACAGTGGTGTCGAGGCTGGCGAACGCCTCCGGTGCCAGTTGTTGCCGGTGGGCCGCTAGCGAGGGGAAACCCTGAAAGGTGTCGCGGACGAAGTGCATGCCGTTGGCGTGGCGCACTTCGATGGCGGTGTTGGCTCCGAGTCGTTCGAGAGTAGGAGGTTGATTTGGATCGGCTTCGGCGAGGATGAGGTGCCAATGGGGACTGTCGTTTTGGTCGAGGCGGCGGACGTGGAGCAAGCCATCGACAATATATGCCTCTATACGTTCGCCTGGACCGGCGAAAGGAGAGTCGTCGTCGCCAAGGGGGACGGACTCGCTCCACTGGGCTTGGTCGGTCGGGTCTGCGGCTGCGGTGATGTAGGGGCCGCTGATCAGCAGGGCTGCCGCTGCGAGGATTTGGTACTTCATCGAACGAAAGGAACTCATCTAAAGCCTCCTTTGAGGTGTCCCCGACGGTTGGGGGCGGTTGGTGGACGGTCTATTACTCTATAAGAGCCTACTCGTCCAAAATGCGTGAACTGTTTTTACGGCTCTTGGAATCGACGTAATGCACATTTTGTGCCATAAATCAGAGCACGAACAAAAAAATCCTTTAGGATTTACCCTAAAGGATTGAAAAACATGGGGGTTAAATAGCGGAAAAATGTTGCGCTACGAGGCGGGCATTAGATGTCGTTGCAAGCAGATCTACGATTTTTCGTTCAAACAAACGACTTTTGAACGACTTTTGAACGACTTTTGAACGACTTTTTACGGACTGTGACTTCTCTAATTCGCAATCTTCTGCACAGGCTCTTACTGCGACGGCTTCTTTGGCCGTTGCAACCCGTGCTTGCGCATTCGATACCGCAGCTTCTCCGGGCCCATGCCCAACAATCGAGCCGCTCCCCGCGGTCCATATATTCGCCAGTTCGTGGCTCGGAGGGCCGCCAAAATGCGCTGCTTTTCGTCCTCGTCTTCAGCACCCCAGTCGAAGCCTTGTTCAACAGGCAGGGCAAGCTCCGCCTCTGCCGCCTGAAACGGCACATCCGCCACCTGAATGACGTCTTTGTCGCCCAACACGACCGCCTGCTGGATTACGTGCTCCAACTCGCGCACATTCCCCGGCCACGCATATTGCTGCAGATGCACCACCACCTCCTCGCCCAAAACCGGCGTCGGCCGCCCTAGCTGTTCGGCACACCGGCTGGCAAAATGCGCCGCCAAGAGCGGGATGTCCTCCTGACGCTCCCGCAGGGGCGGCAGTACTAAGGAGAGTACGCTCAGCCGATAGAACAGATCTTCGCGGAACGTCCCCGCCTGAATGGCTTCTTCCAGATCCTTGTTGGTCGCGGCGACGACCCGCACGTCCACCGGGATGGACTGCTCGCCGCCGACGCGCGTCAGGTGGCCCTCCTCCAAGATGTGGAGCAAGGCCCGTTGGGAGTCTAAGGGCAAGTCGCCCACCTCGTCGAGGAACAAGGTGCCGCCATCGGCCCGTTCAAAGTAGCCGATCTTTTGGGCGTTTGCGCTGGTAAAGGCCCCCTTTTCGTGGCCGAACAGTTCGCTTTCGATCAGGCCGGCGGATAGGCCCCCACAATTGACCGATATAAAGGGACTTGCTTGGCGCGGGCTGAGGTTGTGGAGGAGCCGCGCCAGCACTCCCTTGCCGACCCCGGTCTCGCCTAGCACCAGCACCGTCATATCTGTCTCAGCCATTGATTCGACTTGTTCGAGGAGCCGTGCCATGGCTTGGCTCTGGCTGAGAAAACCCTGATTCGAGACCCGCAGCATTTGCTCTAGGTGCCGGAGACGAGTGGGGACCACTCGCATCTCTAGGCGAGCTACGTCCGACATCAAGCCATCCCGATCCATGGTCCGCAC
>VXZF01000023.1 GCA_009845645.1 Gemmatimonadota bacterium
GAACGGCGCGCAACCAAGCGGGGGCCACGTTTTTCTGGGATCTCGGCGCTCCTTTCCCCATAGAACGCGTGCGGTTTGCGCCAGCACCCGGCGAGCTAGATTGGTTTATCAAGGCATTTGAACTGCGGGTGAGCGACGGCGAGCAGTTCGACGAGGTCAGGCGACCCGTCTATCGCCTGCTGAGCCGCGTCGAGGGCAACAAGGATCCAGTGGTCGAGCTTTCCTTCGATGGAGTGCAAGGGCGCTTTCTCCAACTCAAGGTACTCTCGCGCAATCCCTTCAACCTCGCGGAATTCGCAGTGTACGGCGAGGGATTCGTGCCCGTGTCTAGCTATGTCTCGCAGCTCCATTCCTTTGGGCGGCCCGTGAATTTCGGGCGGCTCATGGTGCGGGCCGAGCGGTTGAACCGCGGCGCAGCAGGCGACACCGCGATCGTGCGCTTGCAGCTACGCAGCGGCATGGACGACACGCCCCTAGCCTATTTCCGCCGCGAACGCGACACCGGCGTCCGCGAAGAAGTATCCCTGTCCGAGTACAACAATCTACCCAGACGCGCCCTGTACCGCCGCGATCCAACCACCGGAGCCGTGCTAGGGGAAGTAACTCGGACTGAATATCTCTCGCTGCCGTTGGCCGAGGTCGGGCCAGCGCGCGACTTTGTGCAGGCCGACATCCGCGAAGACGTGGAGAATTGGAGTTCTTGGACCCCACCCCTGCAACTCGATTCGTCGGCTACGGTAGTTATGCCATTGGATCTGCCAAGTCCGCGCGAATTCTTGCAGTTCCGCGTCTTTTTCAACGGACATGCCGCGAGCACCATGCGCCTCGATAGCTTGGTAGTGGAGTTTTCTCCCGAACTAGTCAGCACGGCCGTCGGCGAAGTCGCGCTGGCCTCCGATCCCAATCCCGTCGGCGGCGTCTTGGCCGTTCCGAGCGGGGTCGATACTTCCTTTGTCTGCGACATCCTCACCCAATTCGACGAAGACGATCTAGCGGGCTTTCGCGGCCTCAAGCTCACCGCCTTCCCGCCGCCCGTCTTTGAACGGCTGCAAATGGGCGATCCCCTCGTCGAGGTCTCGGACGTCGAGGTCGAGCCTATCGCCGAGGGTTTCCACGTCTTTTTCCCCCCGGTGACGCGCCAAAACAACCAGCCCATGCGGCTGACCTTTAGTCTGCGCCTGCTGGAGTACCATACGCCGCTGAACGCCTTCTTGCTCGGCGATGGCAATGTGCCGCCGCATCCGATTGTGGCCGGCAATGCCAGTGCCGAGGTGGGTACGGGGTCCATCCATATTTTCGCCACAAGCGCCACGCCCTCGGTCGAAGCCCTCTTCTCGACTTCCGTGCTCACGCCCAACGGCGATGGGGTCAACGACGAGGTCGAAGTCGCCGCGGTGCTGACGCAATTTGCCGACGAGGTGCCGCTAGCTATCGAAATTTTTGATCTTTCCGGCCACCGAGTGCGAGAGCTAATTGCCGCGCCTCGGGCCGCGGGGGTCTATCGCGAAACGTGGGACGGACGAAATGGGACCGGCGCAAGGGTCGCGCCGGGTCTGTACCTATGTCGGATCGGGGTGCGCTCGGACATCGCTCCGACCACCGCGACTCAACTCATAGGAGTGGCATATTGACCGCTTTCTTACTAGTGCCGCTGCTGTTGCTCGCTGGGACGGCTTGGGGTCAGGCATCGTCATGGGTCGTCGGCTCAAGTGGCGACCCTTGGGCCGATGTGTCCGAGCGCTGGATCGCCCTCGATGACTCCGTGCGCCTTGGGGCCGTACAGCCTCGAAGCGTGCCCCCAGGACACAACGTGCTGCGCGGGTTGGTGCGCGCAACAGGTGTTGCCGCTCAGGTCAACATCTTTGACTACTCTTGGGCCTTTGCTAAAGACCCGGACCGGATGGAGATCAACAACCAACTCGTGGGCTGGAATCCACGCATGTGGGGAGGCAACGCAGCAGTGATGCGCGGTCTCATAGATGGCGACGAGCTGACCGCCTCTTTCGTCCATCCACCGCGCATCGACGGACGGCCCAATGCCGCGGTGTTCTATACGTTCGATTTGGGAGTGCCCATCGCCCTCGACAGCCTCGTCTTCTTCCCACCCCAAAGTGGCTTTACCGACGACAACAGACGCCAGCGCAACGTCTTCCCCGTGGGCTACGAAGTAACGCGCACCAACACTCCCGCAGACTGGCTCATTTTCGAGGAAGAGGACGTCGCGCTCGGGTCGCCCGGCTACCACCCGCTCGACGAGCTAGTCGGCAGCACCTTTTCCAATAACCAGAGCATTGTGTCGCTGCGGCCACCCCTGCGCTTTACGCGCTTTTTGCGCTTCAAGTTCGGCGGCGTTACGTCGCTGGGCCTCCTCGCCGAGATACAGGCCTTTGGCCGCGGCTATCCCCAAGTGGCGCGCTACTTGTCGCAAGTCAAGTCCTTTGGCGAGCCAGTGAGTCTCGGTCGGCTTACTTGGCACTTCACTCGCTACCAGCAGACGAGTTCCGGCAGTATCATCGAAGACCCAGCGGCCCCAGTACAGCTCATCATCCAGACGCGCTCCGGCACGGACGACGATCCAATAGATCACTTTATTTTTGACGAACTCAGTCGCCTCCTCAAAGTGGACCGCCCGACCTACGAAGACGCGCCGGCGGTCGTACACGCCGCCTACGAACGCGCGCCTGGGTTCCAAGCGCGCCGAGGGGAGGATATTGAGAATTGGACGCCTTGGTCCATTGCCTACGTGGAATCGGGCGACGAAGTGCGCTCGGCTGATGGCGGGGCGTTCTTCCAGTTTCGCTTTGAAATCGCCACGGAGCACCCCTTTGCCTTTGGCGTGCTGGACAGCGTGGCCTTTGAGGTGTCGCCTCTGTTGGCCGACAGCGTGCTAGCCGAGGTCTCGCTCGCGGGACCACTGCCCGACCCCAAAGTCCCACTGGGCGTAGATACTACGTTTGTCTATGACATTCGCACAGTTTTCGCCACCAGCGGCCGCGTGGGGTTTGACGCAATCGAATTAGATGTGCCTCCGGGCGCGCGCTTTCTCGGCTTGGAAATTGACGAAGTGCCCGCGCAGGAAGGCGCGGATTTTTCCTTCGTCGCCGCACCCAACAAATTCAGCTTCACTTTTCCGCAAATTTTTGCCGAGGACACGTCGTTTCGCGTGCGCTACCGCAGTGCGATCTACCAAGCGTCGCTCTTTTTAGAAGGGCAATTGATCAACCGCGACCCACAGGCCGCCCTCTTGCCCCAGTCGATTGAATCGGGCGATGCGCGCGCAGATGTCGCCAGCAACAGCATCCAAGTAGTGGCCAGCGAGGAAGAGCTGAGCGTCTTGGGCGTATTGCGGCTGTCTTCGCCGGTTGTAACGCCCAATGGCGACGGAGCCAACGACATCGTCGTCGCGGCCTTTGACCTGTTTGGCGTCAACGGAGC